>NZ_JBEPWD010000049.1:14574-16308 GCF_041642575.1 Salegentibacter sp.
AATAACACTTCCTGAATAGAGCGGTTATTCGTTAAGAACATGATCAATCTGTCCATTCCAATTCCCAATCCGGAAGTCGGTGGCATTCCATATTCCAAAGCTCTTAGGAAATCTTGGTCTATAAACTCGGTAGCCTCATCGTCCCCTTTTTTGGCAAGTTTAAGCTGCTCTTCAAAACGTTCCCGCTGGTCTATAGGATCGTTTAATTCAGAATAAGCATTGGCGATTTCCTTCCCACAAACCATAAGTTCAAAACGTTCGGTAAGCTCTGGATTTTCGCGGTGCTCCTTGCAAAGCGGACTCATTTCCTTTGGGTAATCGGTGATAAATGTGGGTTGGATATATTTCCCTTCACATTTTTCTCCAAAGATCTCATCGATGAGCTTTCCTTTCCCCATGGTTTCATCAACCTCGATGCCCATGTCTTCAGCAGCCTTTCTTATCTCAGCTTCAGATTTTCCGGTGATGTCAAAACCTGTAAATTCTTTAATAGAATCGGTCATGGTGACACGCTTATAGGGCGCTTTAAAATCTATTTCATATTCGCCAAAAACTGCTTCGGTAGTCCCGTTAACCTGCAGGGCGCAGTGTTCCAGGAGGTTTTCGGTAAATTCCATCATCCAGTTGTAGTCTTTATAGGCTACATAGATTTCCATCGCGGTAAATTCAGGATTGTGGGTGCGGTCCATACCTTCATTTCTGAAGTTTTTAGAGAACTCATACACCCCGTCAAAACCACCTACGATAAGTCTCTTCAGGTATAATTCATTGGCAATTCTCAGGTAAAGCGGAATATCCAGCGCATTGTGATGTGTGATAAAAGGTCTTGCAGCTGCTCCTCCCGGGATGGATTGCAGAATGGGAGTTTCAACCTCGAAATAACCTTTCTCGTTGAAGAAATTTCGCATAGCGTTAAAAAGCTTCGTACGCTTTACAAAGATGTTTTTCACATGCGGATTTACAGCGAGATCGGCATAACGCTGGCGGTATCGATGCTCAGGATCGTTAAAGCCATCATGGGTGTTTCCTTCTTTATCTGTTTTTGGCAGGGGAAGCGGGCGCAGGGATTTGCTTAGTAAGGTAAAATCCTTCACCATTACCGTCATTTCACCAACCTGGGTTTTAAAGAGCTCCCCTTCAATGCCGATAAAATCACCTATATCAAGTAATTTTTTGTAGAAATTATTGTATTTATCTTTATTCTCGCCTGTGCAGATTTCATCACGATTAAAATAGATCTGAAGCCTTCCTTCAGAATCCTGAAGCTCAGCAAAAGAAGCTTTACCCTGAATTCGACGAGACATAAGCCTACCGGCCATCACTACTTTTTTCCCCTCTTCAAAGTTGGATTTCACCTGTTTGGTGGTATGATCTACCGGAAAAAGATCGGCGGGATAGGGATTGATGCCTTCTTTTCGAAGTGCAGCGAGCTTTTCGCGGCGTATAATTTCCTGTTCAGATAGGTGCATGATAATAGTTTGAAAATTAAAAACCTGCTTTTCTGCAAGGCGGATGCAAATATAGTGACTATCAGGCTACCAACCAATGGAGGTGCAGGCCGAATTTTTAATCTTATCTTTGCAACAAGAATCGCTTTAAATTTGAGTATTATGAGTGTTTGGAGAGTTATACTTTCTATTTTGTTTCCGCCCCTTGCCGTGTATGATCGCGGCTGTGGCTCTATCCTTATCGTATTGTTATTAACTTTACTGGGTTGGATTCCCGGAGTGATCG
>NZ_JBEPWD010000050.1:0-15704 GCF_041642575.1 Salegentibacter sp.
GCTGTCATTTTCTTTGGCATTTTCGGTCTTCTTTTGCCAAAGATCTCCCTTCCGAGCACGAAGAAAAATAAGCCTGAAACTTTAAAAAGAAATTTGTGAATATCTATTAGCAGGATTATTCAGCAGGCCTGTTATTAATTCTAATTATTTAAGCTTATTGCCTACGATTGCGGTTAAAGTTGAGGGAGAAGGGGCACGGACTTATAGGCTTAACGAGGTTTTGTTGGAAAATTAAAATATTATTCTTGAGAGACAAGGTTATTGCTTTTCATAGGACAGGTTTTTGGAAATAGTGTTTATGAGTTGTTTGTCATTTTAAATATTTTAATGAAAACTAACAGGAAGAATACAAAAAATATCCAATCATTTATTCCATAGAGTGAGTAAAAGATTCCGGCCATTGTATCTTTTTTATACACATCTGAAATATTATTATTTAGAATCCATTTAACCCAGACATAGCCATAAATAAACTTTTCAGCTACAAAGATTCCAACAAGCCATTTCACCTTATAATAATTTTTCGCAATAGACATATATGCCAGTCCCCAAAGGACAATCATTAATAAGCCAAAATTTGACATTACATCTGGATCGAATTCAGGAATAGTTGAATTGGTAAAAAATCTTGATAAAATTAAAACTGAAAGATTCATCAAACCTGCAATGATAAAGCCTTGTGTAATTGTTTTATTTTTGATTGTCATAGTTCAGTTGTATTAATTTCATTAGTCAAACTACTCAAAACTTGTTTGAAGTGAATACGACATCTCGTATCAAAAAGTGCGAGCTGGCGAGCTTGATTGTCCGCAGATTCCGGCCGAAGGGAACATGGCAGTAAAATCGGGCGCAACAGGCGGGCACGGCCCCGATAGATAACGGGGTTGGATTCGGGACTGGTTCAAGCATTATTTTTATATCCCGTTGTTTGCTGCTTTCTTAGCTATTTCCCATTTTATTAATAATCTCTCTTAATAGGTCATTTTGTTCCTGTCTTAAAGTGATAAATTTATTCACCCATTTATAAATCAAATAAAGTATTCCAAATATTATCGCCAAATAAACAATACCAACTAGAATCGGAATGAAAGTTAAAAAGCTCATAATTTTATTTTAGGTTATTTCTTGGTAAAAGTTAATGCTTGTATCTGTATTAACAGCGCAAAACTCGTAGGGAAGGAAAATAGCTGTAAAATGTATGATTAGGTAAATCTATAAAATTTTCTTAAAATTTTAAGAGTTTCTCGAAATAAACTAACAAAACAACAAAACCCGGGAGCTTTTGCAGTCGGTCTGTTTATTTTGGAAAGAAATAAGTAGAAAATCAACGGTACTTATTCCATCTCCAGGATAACTATTCCAAAGTTTTCAGGTCCTTTTAAAGGATAAGCTTCCCCATTTACCATCTCCATCACTCTTACCCCAAAAACGGCGAATTTCAGCGAAGCAGGATCGGGCAGGGGAGCGGTGGTGAACACAATTTCCTCGGTAAAATCATCAGGGCCCAGCAACACCGGCTCGGCCATTTCAGCATGATACTTCAAACTGCCAAAATCAAACCCCAGGATGCCAAAATTCAGTTCCAGTTGTTGCTCTTCCTCGTTTATGAGGTTCCCGGGATTAACATTGCTAAGTTTCAGTTGCTGCTGAGCCCAGTCCATATGAGCCTGTGCCCCCAGGCTGTCCGGCAGGGATACTTTAGGGTTTATCTGGAAATTCCGGATAAGGTTCTTCGCTCGCTCATTTTTAAAAGCCTCCACCAGGTTCCGCTCACCCCGTGTCGAGATCCTGTCTTCATCTTTGATGTTCAGGAAAAGTTTCATCATCCGGCCGTGCAGTTCCGGCTCTTTAAACTCTCCGAACATCTGTTTCAAAGCCTGCAGAAAAGTCTTTTTAGCCTGGGAAACCCTCCCAAACTCCGAGTTGTTTTCCCGAACCCGCACCATACTGGCTTTGGATTTAATCGACTTCCGGGTGAAGCCGCCCCCGGCTTTGCGCACCACGGGTTTTCCGTTGCGCATATAAAAGTTAAACCCTTCCAGGCTCCCTTCAATTCTGATGATTCCAGTTTGTTTTGCCATAAGCCCCTGTTTTATAGCAATATATAAATTTTTCTTAAATTAGCTATCTCCTTGTCTTCTCCCTGGCTTCTTGCAGGCTGCTCCCACTTTATGTCGTATTTATGCCGTATATATGTCGTGTTTATGCCGTGTTTATACCGTATCTTCCTTATGTAAAGCCGCTGGCAGAGCTTAGCAACCTTCTGTAAAAGAGCATTCCGGTAGTTATTCTTTCTTCATGCCCAGCAGATACAACACGACTCCCGGCCCCGACTTCACTTTCCCGATTTCCCAATCATAACTTTCGGTGCCGTTCAACGCTTCCACCAGCGCATTCATTTCTTTCACCGAATACGTCCGCAACGAAGAAACAACACCGTCCCACAATACAAAAAGGGGAACAACCGGAATCAAATAGGTGGAGATGATACGCCCGATTTTAAACGGTCTTATAAACGGAGTCGTCACCAGGACGCTTATCGGTGAAAACAACATGGCTAAAATACTTGCTAAACTTCTTTCCTGGGCTTCAAATATGGCAATGGCACTATTCGAATCGATGGCGTTTTGCAGAATGAGCTTTGCGTCTTTCGGTCTGAAATGGTGGAATGATAAAAACTGCGTTCTCAATCCTTTCAATGCTTCCGGCACAGCTCTGGCATCCACCGGCGTTTCCACGTATTCAAAATTACCGGCGCGCTTCTTCGTGTATTGAAAAGCCGGAAGGTTAGGATAAAGATCGGTGAGAATTATCTTCAGCTCGGGAATGTCTTTTCTCAATTCAGAATTCAACCAGAGGAGTCCGCCGCCTCCCCCTGAGCCCAGGTCTACGATTTGATTTATTCCAATTCGTTTCAGCCCTTTTTTGATGATGGGAATTGATGGTTTGTACAGCTTGGTTTTATTCGACAGAAACTGCAGAAAGTCCGTTCCGTAATCCCTTAAAAAATCCGGAAACCATTCCTGGTCCTCAAATTCGAATAAATGCATTCTCCCCATGTTTTATAATCAATTACCCGGCAGTCTTTCACCGGAATAGGATTTATAAATAGAATTGATAAGTAAATCTATGAAATTTTATAATCCCTTGACAGCAATTATGTTAGAGGTAGTATAGCATTTTATTTCCAGAGCCGGAAAAGCAGGCGTAATTTTAACCAAAAAATTGCTTGCACGGCACCTGAAGGAAATCAATGGGTTAAGTCTGAAGAATAAAATTTGTGAATATCTATTAGCAGCATTATTCAGCAGGCATATTATTAATTCTATTTTTGGCTCCCTAAAAAAAATGACATGAGCGTAACTTGGTATGAATGTAAGGTGAAATACAAAAAAACACATGAGACAGGAGAACAAAAAATAAGCACCGACACCTATTTGCTGGATGCGGTGTCCTTTACAGAGGCAGAATCAAGGATCACCGAAGAGATGAAAGCTTATACCAGTGAAGATTTCAGGATCATGAATATAAAAGTGGCCAACTTTGCCGAAGTTCACCCCTTCGAAAACTCCGACCGCTGGTTTAAATCCAAGGTCTCCCTGGTAGCCCTTGACGAGGAGAGCGGGAAAGAAAAGAAGACCAACATCTATTTATTGGTACAAGCCAACGATGTAAAAGAGGCATTCGAAAATACAACCAAAGCCATGGAAGACACCATGGGCGACTACACCATCCCGTCTATAACTGAATCTCCAATCCTGGACGTATTCCCGTATTTCACAGGGGAAGAAGAACAACTGGAGAAATTCAATGTCCTCGAGGATTCAGAAACTTCCGAAGTAGAAGTGGAAGCAGAAGAAACTGAAGTCCCGGAAACTGAGACACCAGAAGAACACGAAGAGGTGAAAGCCTAGGTAAAATATCTCTCAAGAAATTATTTCTAATAAAGGGTTTGACTTATAAAGTTGAACCCTTTTTTCGTGTCAGGCAAGTTGATAACATACTAGAAATACCTTTCATGGGCTAAAAACGTATTGCGAGCTTGCCGAGTTTAGACCCCGTTTGTGAGTGTAGCAAATCAGCAGCGTAAAGAATTTTTGAAGCCTTGGAAGAAATTTAGCTGCTGATTTGTGTTTTTTTCTGTCTCCGACGACAAGAGGGAGAGGAAGACATTGCCAAAAAAACACCTGCACATACGGCGCCTTTTTTTGTTTCGTTTAATTGCATCCGACGAGCAGAGCGAGAGGAATGCATGCAAAAAATGAAAGGAGGGAAAATTCCAAATAGGCTGTAGATTAAGTCATAAATAGAATAAACCTGACCAAATTAATTAGAATAAGTCTATGGTAGCCCGGTAAAGCTGTCGGTTGGCCGCTTATGGGAAAGTCGAAGCCCTTTTCATCTTTAAAATAAAACGAAAAAAGCCTGAATGACCGTCATCCCGGACCCGATCCGGGATCTCATCCCTAATTCACCCAACGTCACAACATCACTATAACTACCTCACGAATTAACGAACTAACGAATCCCGAATTAACTAATCCCATTACCGTCATCCCGGACTCGATCTGGGATCTCATTCTGAACAGCTACCAACTTCACTGCATCACTGCATCACTGCATCACTGCATCACTGGATCACTACTTCACAAATTAACAAACTAACGAATCCCGAATTAACTAATCCCATTACCGTCATCCCGGGCCCGATCCAGGATCTCATTCTGAACAGCTACCAACTTCACTGCATCACTGGATCACTACTTCACAAATTAACAAACTCCGAATCCCGAATCAACGAATCCCGAATCAAATGATCTTCATCCCCTCCCATAGCCATCGGGATGATCCGGGATCTCATCATGTTTATCAGGAACCATAATACCCGAACCTTGAAGGACAAACAACAGACCCTATTCAGTACTCTACACTCATAAAAACCCACAACCCACAACTCCCAACAGATAACCCAGAACCGAGAACACCGCATCACTGCACCACTGGATCACTACGTTACAACCTCACAACATCACTGGATCACTGCCTCAATAAGCCTGACATATATCATTTCAATTATTCTTAATGTGAGATATATTTAATAGTTAAGCAACCGTCACCTCCAATCGTGAACTCTGTTATTCAGGCTAAAGTTCACATATAATTTGAACTTTTAATTCAAAACTAAGTGTCATGATTTTAAGAAAACAACTTTTGCTGCCGATCATGGTGGCTGTGATGTTAGGTTTTACATCTTGCAGTGACGATGATGATGAACTACCTCGAATTGAGGAACCCACCGGAAGTTTTACGCTTCCCGATCAACCTCTGGATGAAGAAATGGTGTTTGTAGAGGATCTGTCTATTAGTAAGGATGGATGGATCGTTGTGAGAAGGGACAATGGAGATAATGAGCCCCTGATGACGGAGATAATTTCCATGCCGGAATATGTGGAAGCCGGTGATTACGATGAAGTAAGCATCCGACTAAAAAATAATACAGAGCTCGTTGAAGGGGAAAGGCTTTGGGTGAATTTACACGTGGATGATGGAGATATGGTCTTTGAATACAGTGCCAGCAATCAGTCAGATACCCCTGTATTAAACTCTTCAGGAAGTTTGGTAGCACATTCTTTTATGGTTGATATGCCGGATCCTACAGGTAGTCTAAGCGCCGAAGACCAGGAATTGGACCAGAACCGAAAACTCAATATAAGTTCTGTTGTAAACAGCCACCCCGGCTGGGTGGTGGTTTATCATGATGCAGAAGAAGGGCCCGATTTAAATGTTAGACTTTCAGTTCCTCGTCATATCGAGGCGGGAACCCATACAGATCTCAAGGTCGACCTGGAAGATGATGTGGACATACAAAATAATCAATTGCTTTGGGTGGTACTCCATTCCGATGATGGCGATAAGGTTTTTGAGTACAGTGCAAGCAATCAGGCAGATGTCCCGGTTTTAACCTCTTCAGGAAGTTTGGTAGCGCATTCTTTTATGGTTGATATGCCGGATCCTACAGGTAGTCTAAGCGCCGAAGACCAGGAATTGGACGAGAACCGAAAACTCAATATAAATTCTGTTGTAAACAGCCACCCCGGCTGGGTGGTGGTTTATCATGATGCAGAAGAAGGGCCCGATTTAAATGTTAGACTTTCAGTTCCTCGTCATACCGAGGCGGGAACCCATACAGATCTCAAGGTCGACCTGGAAGATGATGTGGACATACAAAATAATCAATTGCTTTGGGTTGTACTCCATTCCGATGATGGCGATAAGGTTTTTGAATTTTCTCCCGAAGATGATCTTGACCTGCCGGTTTTAACCGAAAGCGATGAAATAGTGATGGATTCCTTTCGTGTTAGTTTTAGCTGGCCCACAGGAAGTATAAGAGTTTCTCTCCCAATAATTGAAGAAGACAGAAAGCTTCTCATTTCCTCAGTCGAAATGAATAGTAAGGGCTGGCTTGTTCTTCATGGGGATTCTAATTGGGAGCCTTTGCTTACAGAGATAATAGCGGAACCAAAGTTATTGGAGGCAGGCTCATATCAGGACATAGAATTAACCTTGAATGAAGATGTTGAAATGATTTACGGAAAAAATATATGGGCAGCCCTTTATACAGATGATGGGGACAACATCTACGAATTTGATGGATCTGGAGAAACAGATACTGCTTTCCTAAACCAGGATGGAAGTCCAGTAGCGGAAAGATTCACGGCTTACAAAGCTTCCTCTCTGAAATATTTTTTTCTAATGATTGCTCATCAGGGAATAACAGCCTGGCTAAATTTCGAAAACGACCCGGGATGGCTTTTGTTATACCGGGATAACGGCCTCGGCGCGCCTTCCATGTCTGAACCTGTTTCAAAACCTATATACGTCACAACAGAAGACGGCTTTTATCGAATTAGTTTTGAATCTGGAGTAGAGATTTCCAATCAGGAAATCCTGTGGCTGGTTTTCCATTCTGATGATGGGGATGGCACTTTTGAATATGTTGATAATAATGACATTGACCCTCCGGCAAAAGATGAGGATGGAGAATTTATAAGGGTACCCTTTCGACCGAATGAGCTATCCATATTTTAAGAACAGGCTGTTAAAAACAAAGAAGTGCAAGGGGAGACCCTGTGCTTCATTGTTCGGTTTGGTTCGGGATGCTGTGTTCTATAAGGGGATCTTCGGGTAGTTCTGGATCTGTCTCCTTCCTCGGTGATTTTGATGTTAGAGCCTGACCGATTCTTCCCGGCTACCCTTCCAGGGCACACGCTGAGGTTTTAACTTTTAAAAGAGAAACTATTTATGAACCGGCAATCCCCAGGCCATGTTGACTTTTGCGATAAGTTCTCCGTACCGTTTATCTTCTCTTAAGGATGAAAGAGCCTCGGGAAAAAAGTACCGGATAGTTTCAGTAGAAAAAGATGACCAGTCCTGCACCCTTTCAAAAGTATTAAAAGCCTCATCTACCTGTCCATATAGCGTCTGGAGCATGGCAAGAGGAAAGGGATCTATTCTTCCATAGATTTCGTTCATTAATTCCCGTCCCCGGTTTTTGTTGCCTAAAGTATGATAGGTGAAAGCCAGTGCAGTATTCACCTCAGTTCGGTTAGGTGTTCCCCTGGATGGAATGATGGATAATGTCTTTTCAAAAGCGGAAACAGCTTCCTCGAAATTGCCGGTATGGTAAAGAACCAGGCCTTCCATATAATGAGCGAGGCCGTATTCAGGATTTATCTCACGGGCTCTCCTTGCTTCGGTCAAAGCTTCCTCCTGTAATTTGTTCCCCAGATAGATATCTGAAAGAAAGACCCGGAAAGCCGGGGATAAAGGATTTAATCTTACGGCCCGTTTGGCAGGTTCCAGTGCTTTTTTCGGCCTGCCAAGTACGAGATTAACCCAACCCAGCCAGATTAAAGCTTCTGCATATCCCGGCGAGAGATCTACCGCAAGCTCAAGTTCCCGGAGGGCAGCAGGACCTTGCTGATTAATGGAATAAAAAATACCAAGAGAAGTATGGGCCTCGCTAAGATCCTTATGCAGCTCTACGGCACGGGTGGCTGCCTCAATAGGGTTGGGGCTGTTCCTGGGTATAGGAAAACCGTAAAACTGAAGAAGCGAAATGGCATCAGCAAGTCCGGACCAGGCAAGGGCGTAACCGGGATCCAGTTCTATGGAACCCTGGAAACAATCCAGGCCGTGGTAAATACCGGTTTCCGTTCGCTGGTCCAGGCAACTTCGGCCCTGGGCATATAGGCGATAAGCATCAAGGTTAGTTGTGGAGCTGCGGGGCACCCTGTTTTTTTCTCTACCGGATAGCTGTATCTTCAGAACCTCAAGTAGATCCTTTGTAACCTCCTCTTCGATAAGAAAGATATTTTCAGCCGACAATTTCCGGTGATAGTTTTTTTTCCAGACCTGGGATCCGTTGGCAGTTTTGGTGAGATATAAGTTTAAGTATATGTCATCACTGGTCTGTTTTACTTCACCTTCCAGTAACCAGGAGACTTGTAGTTCTTCTCCTATCTTTCCCGGTTTTTTCCCTGTTCTATCATATTGGCAAGCAGTCGTGCGGGAAATGACCGGCAGGTCCTTTATTCGGGAAAGAGAAGCTAAAATATCTCCGTGGATTCCGTCTGTAAACCTGGGCTCAGAGGAATCGAGGTCTTTAAAGGGAAGTATTGCTATAGCATTGTAAGATGCGCTTTCTCTTCCAGCTTGCTGCTTTCCGGGTTTCATGCGGGTTTCAGAAGGACCTTTCTTTTTTATTTTCGCCAGTTCCTTATGATCTGTTAGTCCCCAGTTGCTGTTTACTTTTTGAAGTATTTTCTGAAAACGCGTATTCTCGCGAACAGGATCGAGAAGGTCAGGATAGAGGGTGTAGATGGACAGCATTTCCCAATAATTCCAGCGTTCAATTTTTTCGAATTTCTCAAGAGCCAGGTCCGTCTCTCCATTGGTCGCGTGTATAAGTCCGAGTGCAAATTCATCTTTTTTGATGCCTTCTGAAAGCCTTTCAACTTCCTGATATTCTCCGGTCTTGATGCAGCTTAGAATTCTGGTTGTAAGAGGACCGTTCCCGGCCCAGGGCACCAACAGATCTTTCAGGACTTTATCGGCTTCCCGGTACATTTCCAGATGATAAAGGGCCAGCCCTTGCTGGAATTGAGCCGAGTTGAAGTCGGGCTGGATCTGCAGTAAACGTTCGGCTTCATGAACAGATTTAGTATACTCACCGGTAATTAGCCATGACAGGGATAAATTACTGATGGCTTCCTGGGACAGCGGATTTACTTTCACCGCCATCAATGCATTTTCGAGGGCTTCTTCAGGATTCCCAGTCAATGAGAAGATCCAGCTTAACCAGGCATGAGCTTCGGCATGACCCGGTCGTAATTCTACAGCTTTGTTCAGGTTGAAAACAGCAGATTTTGCATCTCGTATAGTGGTATAGTACAGTCCGAGCGACGCATAAGCTTCAGCCATTTCCGGATCCAGTTCCAGTGCCCGATGAGCAGCTTTTCGAGCTTCTGAAAGTATATTTTGACCATCTTTTTCATGCCCGTAATCATGCCGAAGGCTAAGGGCATCTGCCAGTCCCATCCAGGCCTGGGCATAATTGGGATCATGAGAGATAGCCTGCCTGAAATATTTTTCGGCCATTCTCATTGCTTTTTCGGTACGCTGGTCCAGGTTCCATCGGCCATAGGCTTGAAGACGAAAAGCTTCAAGATCTTCAGTAGGAATTTGTCTTATCGCAGTTCGTTCCTTGCGGGTTAATTGCATCTGGAGTGATTCGCTTATCTTTCGGGTGATCTCTGCCTGGATATCGAACAGTTCGCCGGCAGTTAATTTCCTTTGATAGATCTCGCCCCACACCTGCCGGTCTTCCGGGGCTTTTACCAGTCTTACACTTACTTTTACATGTTTGTCGATTTCCTGTACTTCACCTGTTAATATCCAGCCTACCTTTAATTCCCGTGCAATATCCGGCAGTAATTTTCTCGTACTCCTGAAGCTTTGAACAGATGTTCTGGAGATCACGAAAAGATCGGAAACCTGCGAGAGCCTGGTAAGTATATCCCCTTGAATGGCATCTGTAAAGGCTGAAGCTTTTTCAGAACCCAAAGTTTCGAAGGGCAGTACAGCAATGGAAAACTGAGACAGATCCTTGCCTGGCTGTTCTCTGCTGCCTGCACGTTCCGGTTTATGCCTTCTTCGGGTCTTGATTTTTTCCACCAGTGCTTTTAACTCCTTACCGGGCTCTTCCTCAAATTCTTTTTTTATCAGTTCTGTATAGTTATTAAAGGTCTCCAGTGCAGCATTGGGTTCCCCGGCTTCATTCAGGAGGTTAATAACCCGCAACTGAATATCTTCAGAGAATGGATTTAAATCGGCCGCCATTTGGCCCCAGCGCTTTAGACTCACATCTTCTCCTTCGGCACTGGCTTTCTCGGTAAGTTCAAGACTTGTAGCTGTTGCAATGCTATGGAACCTGTTTCTTTCCTGCTCCAGCCAGTGATCAAATTCAGGAGAGATATCGCTTACATGAAAACCCTTTAAGAGATCACTGCGATAAAGTTTAAGGGCATCTTCAGGCTTTTTTTCCTCGATCGCTTGCTCAAACGCCAGGGCATCACTCCAAAACGCTTCTGCATTAATGGTAATCTCCTCAGAACCGCGGTTTTCAATAGACTCCCTTCCCAGGGTTTTCCGAATGTGATAAAGCATATTACTAAGGGAATTTCTGGCACTTTTTTGATCCTGATAGGGCCAGAATATAGGAAGGAGGCTATCGCGGCGGTGGAAGCCGCGCGGCCTGTTGAGCAACAAATAAGTAAGCAAGGCCAACCGTTTGGGACCGGCCAGAAAAGAATGCTGCAGTTCTCCTTTTGAATTCCGAATCTCTGCCGGTCCCAATATATATAATTCTGTCATTATTCTGAAAGTGAGTCTCTTAGATTCTAATCTAAGACATAAAACGGACCTAACAAAGAAACGCCGGTAGATTTACTTAAAAATTAGATTATCAACACGATAGTTTATCCTGAAAAAGAGGAGGCAATTAATCAACCTTAAAAATTTAAAAAATGAAAACATTTAAAAGAAAATTTCGATTCATGATCTTCATGTGGATCCCACTATTGCTTATTTCCTGTAAGAACGAAGAAAAGAGCAATCTCTCACATCAGATGGAAATGAAGGAGATAGAAATGGAGGAGAAGCTAGTGGTGGAGAAGGTGGCATTGCCTGCCTTTGGAAATCTTGTGGAGGTAAAAACAACAGGAATGAATTTTATCCTTCCCGATGAAATTCCCTCCGGCTGGACGACCTTCCGCTATAGCAATGAATCTCCACTAACTCATTTCATGCTCATCGATAAATTACCCGTTGTTAAAGGGAAGCAGATCACTTATGACGATTTTGAAAATATCCCACCGGTATTCCGGGATGCAATGGATCTGATCAATGCCGGAAAGACCGATGAAGGTTTTTCAGAATTTAGCAGGCTTCCGGAATGGTTTTCTGAAGTTATCTTTTCGGGTGGGGTAGGACTGGTCTCTCCGGGGGAAACAGCCCAGACTACTGTATATGTGAAGCCGGGTACTTACGTGATCGAATGTTACGTAAAAACAGGAGGAGTATTTCACCCCATGACCAGACAGCTGGAGGTAAAGAAAGATCAATCTTATGAAACTCCTCCCACTCCCACGCTGAACATGGCCATATCCAGAGAAGGAGGCATTGAAATGCCGGAATCGCCCACGGCCGGTCTCCATACCATAGCAGTGGAATTTAAAGATCAGGGTCCGCATGAACATTTCCTGGGACATGACGTTCACCTGGTGAGGCTGAAAAAGGATACAGACCTGGACGAGCTAAATTCCTGGATGACCTGGACTAGGCCGGAAGGCCTAAATACACCTGCCCCGGTGAAATTTTTAGGTGGTGTCCAGGAAATGCCTGCAGGAAATACAGCTTATTTCACAGTAGACCTGCAACCGGGTAATTATGCCTGGATCTCTGAAGTCCCAAACCCGAAGGAAAAAAATATGCTGAAGACCTTTTCTGTGTCCGATGATGAAATCGGGAGCATAAGTGGAGAAAGAGATTAATCCCGGAGTATTTTATAAGAGAGAGATCTCAAGGCAGATAAGCTCTGAAATTCAAAAATCAATTTATAAACCTAAACTATATTAATTATGAAAAATTCAATTCAATTATCAGTAAGATCATTAAAAAATGTAATGTGGCTTTTCTGTCTTGCATTATTTATGAGCTGTGAGACAGAACCGGTTCCTCAGGAGGAAATAAATGCCGCTGATCTGGGGGTTAAAAAAAACCACAATGTAGTGGATATAGTATCGACTCATATGAACATCGAGGTGCAATCAACTATTCCTTCAGGCTGGACTACCTTTAGATATGATAACAGAAGTCATAATCCACATTTTGTTTTGTTTGACAAACTACCTGACGGTAAGACGGTAGAAGACAGTAAAGCTGAAGTTGTCCCGGTTTTTCAGGAGGGGATGGACTTTATTGCTCTCGGGGAATGGGATAATGCTTTTGCCGCTTTTGGCCAATTACCGGCCTGGAGTGCTGAAATAATTTATTCCGGAGGTACCGGTATGTTATCCCCTAATCATATTTCTGAAATTACAATTTATTTGGAACCGGGAACCTATGCTCTTGAGTGCTATGTGAAAAATTCTGAAGGAGTTTTTCATGCCACCAGTGGTATGATAACAGGAATGGTGGTTACTGAGGATGAAAACGATAACACAGAACCCGAATCCACTATGGAAGTAAGGGTATCTTCAGAAACCGGAATCCAATTGGATGAAAAGGTACGTCCCGGAAAACACCTGATCAAAGCCTTTTTTGAAGATCAGACGGTTTACAGTCATTTCCTGGGACATGATATTAACCTGGTAAGGCTGGATGAGAATGCAGATCTTGATGAACTGAATAGCTGGATGAACTGGTCCGATCCCACTGCTTTTATGACTCCTGCACCTGAAGGGGTGGAATTTCTTGGAGGTATGCAGGATCTTCCTGCTCTGGAAGGAAACCCAAATTCGCATGTCGGTTATTTCGACGCCCATTTAAAACCGGGTACATATGCCTTTATTGCAGAAGTTCCCGATCCAATGAGCAAGGGAATGTTTAAGGTTTTTACAGTGCCGTCATCCAGGTAATGGGATTGTTAATTTTTACAAAAAGATCATCAGCAATTGTTGATGGTCTTTTTGTTTTTTAATTGCTATAGTAGGTCTTACTAAATCCAATTAATAGTTGTGTTCATCACGTCAAATTTATTTAAGTATTTAATTTTTAGTATATTAGATAAATTGTTTCTGACGAATAGCGCAGTAGGAAATCTGCGCTTCTTTTTTTATTTGTGAATAGTCTATAAAGGGATCTTCGGGTAGTTCTGGATCTCTCTGTCTCCTTCCTCGGTGATTTTGATGATAGAGCTTGGCCGATTCTTCCCGGCCACCCTTCGGGCTTTTTTCATTGCTTCTTCTTCTTTTTCAAAATTTCCGATTAACCTGTCGTTATGGTCGGTAACTTCCCACTCTTTCTTTTCTTCTTTCCATTTAATTCGGTACCGATGTTCCTTTATTACATTCTCCTTATTCCTTAACAGGTCGAGGATCATCTTTCCGTCGCTGTAATTTCCGCCGGGATATAGCATGGGTAGCAGAGCGAAAAAAATGTAATAGAGGGAAAAGTATGTGAACTGATAGGTGAGGATTCCGGCTTCCAAAACCTCATTTTCAATTAAGATCATCACCCCAATGGCGCCCAGTAAATTAAACAAAGCCCCACCTGAAAAGATGAGAATATTGGCGAATTTGTTTTTGCGTTTAATATTTTCATAGGTACAGAGGCCGTACCAGAAGTAGTATTGCCTTATTTCAATCATTCCCCACTTAAAAACAGGTTGGCCGCTGCCCACGGAAACTTTGATGTTCTTCCCACCCATAAGCCACGCAAAAAAGACATGCCCCGCCTCGTGCAGGATGGAGATCACAGGTAGCACCAGGAAAAATGCCAGCAGGAATTTTGGGATGTCGCTTATGCTTACCATGGAAATATTTTACCAAATGAGAATTTAGTAAAATTAAAATTGCAGACTCTTAAAACAAATGAAAAATAGTGCTAAGGAATATGGGATTTAGTTTTGCTTATGCATTTCCTGCTTAGTGTAAACCAGGGCATGGGAAATTAGTCTTACCAATACCGGCCTAATGATCATATCAAATGATCCGAGATTAGTGGAATTGCTCTTTAGCACGTAGCTCAATAAGATCAATTGGTTTAATTTCGATTCTTATGGAGAGGAGAAAATAAGCCGAATGGAAAGGGTTTTTTCCCATATTTTGTTATGTAATAACAATACTCCAAACAGAAGCCGATATCCCAAAAACCCAAACTCACGACTCACCCCTGCTTGAAATTCATTCTTCCGGTTCCTGATAAATAGAAATATAAGATACCTGCCTGTCTCCCGAACGGGTGAAATCCCCACCGGCAACAAAGGTGTCTTTATAAGAAGCAAGTTCAGGTATCCAGTTATTAAATCCTTCCCCCATAGGATTCCAGGTTGTGCCATCCCACCTGGCTATATTATTTACTTCTTTTCCATCGGCTTCTGAAAAGTATCCGCTGGCTATAAGTTTATCTTCATAAACATTAAAGGCATAGACGTCGCCGTTCATTCCCTCGCCCATGGATTGCCATTGCGAACCATCCCATCGGGCTATTCCATTTGGAAAACTACCCCCTACTATGAGGTCATCCTCAAAAATTCCAAGAACTTCTACAGTACCATTTAACCCGGAACCAAGAGGCTGCCAGTTGCTGCCGTCCCACCGGGCAATAAAGTTTACGGTCTGCCCTCCTGCTTTATCAAAATAACCGGCCGCGATCAATTCATCCTTATAAACTATGAGATCCCAAACAGGACCGTTCATCCCAAAACCGAAAGGATGCCATTCGGTGCCATCCCATCTTGCCACCCGGTTTTCGTCTTCCCCGCCTGATACAGAATAACCTCCTGCAATGAGATCGTCTTCGAATGTGGCGAGTGCAAGCGTAGCTTCAGTTCTTCCGTTCCCCAGGCGCTGCCATTCACTTCCATCCCAGGATGCAATAAAATTGGCGCTCTTTCCGCTGGCATTATAAAACCATCCGGCTGCAATAAGGGTATCCTTGTGATTTTCTAAGGCATAAACTATATCATCCATTCCACTTCCCATTTTGCTCCAGGAGGAGCCATCCCATTTTGCCACGAAGCCCACATTTTCACCACCCGCTTTTTCAAACCAGCCACCGGCAATTAGATCATCTTCATATTCCATCAAGGCCATTACGGTATCATCCATCCCGTCACCCATTGGCTGCCAGGGATTGCTGGTGTCATCACTCCCATCATCATTTCCACTATCATCAGGTTGAGCCGGAGTCTCCAGTGGAGCTTCTTCAGTTTCATCCAGGACCTCTAAATCATCATCGGAACTACAGGAATAAATAAAAAAAAGGCTGAGTGATAGAAACAATAATTTTCGAAAATTGGAAAGCGCTGAAGTTTTCATATTGGTTGGTTTTATAAATTATACAAATAGTATTGTGTACTAATTATAGTAGGCCAGGGAGGGCAAAAGTGTAGGGAATTAGAATATTGCTTAACAAATGAA
>NZ_JBEPWD010000051.1:0-12259 GCF_041642575.1 Salegentibacter sp.
TCTCCTATAACAGCCACTACTTCCCTATGCGGTACACCCATTTTAGCTCCAATAGCTGCCGGAAGCGCAAATCCCATAGTTCCTAAACCGCCGGAAGTTACCTTACTGCGTGTTTGATTGAATTTCGAATACCTGCAGGTCACCATCTGGTGCTGCCCTACATCTGAAACTATCACCGCGTCACCTTTGGAGCAGGTATTGATCTCATCGATCACCTCGGCCATTCCTATTTTTCCGCGTTCAGCGTTAAGGTCATTTCTGATGATCTTATCAAACTCTATATCATATAGATCTTTGAATTTCTGATGCCAGGCTTTGTGCTCCTTCTCCTCTACAAGATCAATCAGTAAGGCCAGGGTTTTATTCACATTTCCTAAAACAGGAATATCTGCTTTTACATTTTTATCGATCTCGGCAGGGTCTATTTCCAAATGGATAACCCTGGCCTGTTTGGCATATTTCTCCAGATTTCCGGTCACCCGGTCGTCGAAGCGCATCCCGATTGCGATAAGCACATCGCATTCATTGGTAAGCATATTCGGGGCGTAATTTCCGTGCATTCCAACCATTCCAACATTAAGCGGGTGGTCGGTAGACAAGGCCGAAAGTCCCAGAATAGTCCAGGCAGCCGGAATTCCGGTTTTTTGCACGAGTTGCTTCAGAAGCTGTTCTGCACCCCCAAGGATCACCCCCTGGCCAAAAACGATAAATGGCTTTTTAGCCGAATTGATCGCTTCCGCAGCATTTTCAAGCTGTGGCATACTAATCTCTGGTTCGGGTTTATAACTTCTGATTCCCGAACACTTCTTATAACTGAATTCCAGCGAAGCGAACTGTGCATCTTTAGTGATATCGACCAACACCGGCCCGGGTCTTCCCGACCTGGCGATATAAAAAGCCCTGGCCATGATCTCAGGGATCTCTTCGGCTTTAGTGATCTGGTAATTCCATTTTGTAACTGGTGTTGAAATTCCCACAATATCGGTTTCCTGAAAAGCGTCGCTTCCCAGCAAATGCGAGCCCACCTGCCCGGTGATACATACCAATGGAGTAGAATCTATCTGGGCATCGGCAATTCCGGTGACCAGGTTGGTAGCTCCGGGGCCCGATGTGGCCACTGCCACTCCAACTTTCCCCGTTACCCTGGCATAACCCTGAGCCGCGTGCGCAGCGCCCTGTTCATGACGCGTGAGGACGTGGTGAATCTCTTTCTGGTACTTGTACAATTCGTCATAAACAGGCATTATCGCTCCTCCCGGGTACCCGTAAATGGTTTCCACTCCCTCTTCCAATAAACACTTTATCACGGCTTCAGCTCCTGAAACCGTTGTCGTGGCAGGGGTGGTAAGCTTTTCGAAACTAGCTGTCTTTACTTCCATAATTCACCTTGTTAAAATTCATCGGTCACGCAGCCTTGTGAGGCTGAGGCAACCGTTCTTGCATATTTGTAAAGCACCCCTTTGCTGAATTTAAGCGCGGGAGCTTTCCAGTTTTTCTTTCTTTCTTCTATTTCTTCCTCGCTTAATGCGACTTCAATCCTGTTGGTTTCGGCGTTGATGGTGATCTGGTCTCCATCTTTTAGAAAAGCGATGAGTCCGCCTTCCTGGGCTTCGGGAGTGATGTGGCCTACCACAAACCCGTGGGTCCCGCCTGAAAATCTTCCGTCGGTGATCAAAGCCACGTCTTTACCGAGTTTTGCGCCCATTATGGCTGAAGTTGGTTTAAGCATTTCAGGCATTCCCGGACCGCCTTTCGGACCTTCGTATCTTATTACCACTACGTCTCCTTTTTCCACTTTTCCTTCGGAAATCCCATCATTCGCGGCATATTCTGAATCGAAAACCCGGGCCTTACCCGTGAATTCCAAACCTTCCTTGCCGGTGATCTTGGCCACCGAACCTTCTTCTGCAAGATTTCCGTAGAGAACACGAATATGTCCGGTCTTCTTGATAGGATTATCCAGATCCCGGATCACATCCTGCCCGGCCTCCAGATCTGGAACTTCAGCCAGATTTTCAGCTAATGTTTTCCCGGTTACGGTTAAGCAGTCGCCGTGCAGCATTCCGTTTTGCAGCATATATTTTAAAACAGCCGGTATTCCGCCTATTCTGTGAACATCTTCCATCGCATATTTTCCGCTGGGCTTGAGATCGGCCAGAAAAGGCGTGCTGTCGCAGATCCTTTGAAATTCATTCAGACTGAAATCCACTTCCGCCGATTTCGCAATAGCCAGGAAATGCAGCACTGCATTGGTGGACCCACCAAGAACGGTAAGCAGCCTGATAGCATTCTCCAGAGATTTTTTAGTGACTATATCGCGGGGTTTGATATCTTTTTCCAGCAGCAAGCGCATGGCTTTTCCTGCTTGGATACTTTCGGTTTTTTTCAATTCATTCGTGGCCGGATTTGAGGAATTATAAGGCAAAGACATTCCCAGAGCTTCAATGGCCGAAGCCATAGTATTCGCGGTGTACATCCCGCCACAGGCACCGGCACCGGGACAGGCTTTTTCTATTATACTTTCGTATTCCTCCTTGTCTATATCGCCGGCAGTCTTTGCCCCCCAGGCTTCGAAGGCGGAAACCACATCCAGTTTCTTCCCGTTATGGCATCCGGAAGCAATGGTCCCCCCATAGACCAAAACAGCCGGACGATTAATGCGCAGCATCGCCATAAGCGCGCCGGGCATATTTTTATCGCACCCCACTACCGTCACCATCCCATCGTAAGACATTGCGTGCACCACGGTTTCCATCGAATCAGCTATGATATCGCGGGAAGGAAGAGAATATCTCATCCCGGGGGTTCCCATCGAGATTCCATCGCTAACCCCAATGGTATTAAAGATTAAACCAACCAGTTCTGCATCTGTACAGCCCTGTTTTACCAGTTTTGCCAGATCGTTAAGGTGCATATTACAGGGATTACCCTCGTACCCGGTACTGGCGATCCCTACGAAAGGTTTTTTAAAATCTTCTTTGGTAAGACCAATGGCGTGCAACATAGCCTGAGAAGCCGGTTGCGAATCGCTTTGTGTTAAAATTTTACTGAATTTATTAGGCATTGCTTTTTTCTTCTTTCACTTATGAAAAATTAAAAGTAGCCTGATAAGATTTTGATCTGCGTATTTAAACCGGTGCTTAATTACTTTCAGAAAGTTTTAAATGCTATTAATACCTTGATTTACAGTATTTTATCCCTTTTATAATTACGATAGCTGAAAACATAGCTTTTTGAAGATACAATTCTTCCCTGAAATTCCTCTGCATAGCAGCAGGAACAGGGAGTTTAGAAGATTCTTATTCTGAAGAATATATTTTGAAAAATGAGGTTTTTTATATGGAATTATTGAGAATTCAATAATGAGGTTTTCCTTTGGAAATTGAAATGACAAATTACTCCAAACAAAAGATCGCCGCGCTTCGTTGCTCTTCGCTCGCGATGACGAATTCAGTAGGCTGTGATAAAAACAATGTCATTGCGAAGGAACCCAATGAAAATGGGAGACTGAAGCAATCTGTTGTAATCAGTTCTCCGTTCTGAGTTGTCACGGTATAGACTAAATACTTGGATTCTTCCAAACGAAAGATTGCCACCCCCTGCTGCCTCGCAATGACGCTAATATAAACTGCTCTTTCAGAATGATCGAGATACCTATCGTGACTGAAAATTGAGAACTGAAAACTACTTTTTCTTCTTCAGCGAATATAAATCTTTCCTGCGGTCTTTCATATTTCTTACACTTCCGAAGTTATGGAGTTCCTTAAGCAGATCCAGATCAACGTCTACCAGCAAGGTACTTTCCGTGTTCGGGGTGGCTTCGGCTTTGATACCGTTTACGGGGAAGGCGAAGTCTGATGGTGTTAACACCGCGCTTTGCGCATACTGAATATCCATATTATTTACCTTAGGCAAGTTCCCGACTGAACCGGCCATAGCAACATAACATTCATTCTCGACGGCTCTGGCCTGGGCACAGATCTTCACGCGGGAATATCCGTTTTGGGTATCGGTCATAAATGGTACAAAGAGAATATTCATTCCCTCTTCGGCAAGGATTCTTGAAACCTCCGGGAATTCTATGTCGTAACATATCAAAACTCCAACTTTTCCACAATCGGTATCGAAAGTTTGGAGTTTGCTACCGCCTTTCATACCCCAGGCAGATTCCTCAGCCGGAGTGATGTGCAGCTTCTCGTAGCGCTCGTAAGTTCCGTCGCGACGACACAGAAAGCCTACATTATACATATGTTCCCCGATTACCATCGGCATACTTCCGGTGACGATGTTGATGTTATAGGTAATAGCGAAATCCTGGAATGTTTCCAGCAGGCGTTCGGTATAGGTTGAAAGTCCGCGGATGGCTTCAGGTTCGTTCAAATGATTGAACTCAGCCATTAGCGGCGCGTTGAAAAGTTCAGGAAAAAGAATAAAATCACTCTGATAGTCGCTAACCGCGTCAACAAAGAATTCTATTTGGGAAACCAATGCGTCATAATCTTTGAAAAGCCGCATCTGCCATTGTACCAACCCAAGCCTGACCACCGTTTTTGGAGTATCAATCAGCTTTTTAGTTTTGGTGTAGTAGATGTTATTCCACTCCATCAGCACTGCGTATTCCTTGCTCTCAGTATCGCCGGGCAGGTAGCCCTTGATCACCTTTTTTACGTGAAAATCGTTGGAAAGCTGAAAAGACAAAACCGGATCGTGGATCTCCTGGAGTTTTACTTTTTCAATATATTTCTTCGGAGTTAGTTCCTGGGCATATTTGGCGAAATTAGGAATCCTTCCTCCAAAGGCGATAGATTTCAAATTGAGCTGTTCACAGAGCTCTTTTCGGGCTTCATATAAACGACGGCCCAAACGCATTCCGCGGTATTCAGGGTGAATAAAGACATCTATCCCATACAGCACATCTCCATTATTGGTATGGGTAGAAAAATTTTCGCCGCCCGTAATCTCCTCATAGGTATGGTTCTCGTCGAATTTCTTGGAGTCTATGATAATTGCCAAAGCGCAACCTGCGATCTTATTATCGATTTCGATACAAAACTGCCCCTCGGGAAACTTGTTCACAAGATTCCTGATTTCATCTTTGCTCCAGTATTCATCAGGCATCTTTTGATAACTCTTTATCATAGAGACCTTGAGTTCCTGGTAATCTTTTAATCTAAGATTTCGGAGGTCTATTTTAGGCGTTTCATTCACAATAATAAGGTTTTACAGCCTGCGAAGATACTGCGGAAATTAATGCTTTGAAAGCGCTAATTCTTAAAGAAGATTAAAATATTAAAAAGCCTCGTTTAGATTTGAACTTTTTATATCAGGTAAATTTTATGCTTTATAGCGAAAAGTACCAGGCCAATACGGCTGCGCACATTGAGTTTATTGAAAAGGCTTTCGCGGTAACCGTCTATGGTTTTCGGACTTAAATTCATCTTTGCAGCAACCTGTTTATAAGTCATTTCAGAACAGGCCAGGCTTAGAAACTCCATTTCCCGTGCACTAAGGTTTTCAAAAGGTTTTGCCTTTCCGTGATTCTCAATGGCTTCAGAAACTTCATCGGTGTAATAATAACCTTCATAGATCATTTGCTTCAGTGCGTATCGGAATTCATCGGGATCTATGTCTTTCAGCAAATATCCGCGGCAGCCAAGTTTCACCATTCTAAAAATAGTTTCCTCATCATCCTCCATTGTTAAAGCCAGCACTTTTTGATCGGGATAATTTTCCTTGAGCCAGGCCATTGTTGCAGGCCCGTCCATAACCGGCATTTTAATATCCAAAAGTACGATATCGGGTTTTGGGCGGTTGGCACCAAAGAACTCTACGAGTTCCTGACCATTCTTATAGAGCCCGGAAACTTCGAACTCCCCAAAAGAGTTCACCAGGTTTTGTAAAGATTTCGCAAACAAATTGTGATCATCTACAATAGCGACCGTGTTACTCATAATTATTCTTGCCCCTTGGTTGGATAGGCTAAAGATAAGCAAGTTCCCGCACCTGGTGAAGAATCCAGCGAAAACTTAGTGTTTACCAGTATTGCCCTGCTTTCCATATTAAAGAGTCCGGAGTTCTTCGCGATGCTTTCCTTATCGAATCCCTTCCCGTTATCACAGGCTTTAATACTTATCTCTTCAGGACCATAAGCAATAGAAACATCCAGTTTTGAAGCCTGCGCGTGTTTGATAACGTTGGAAAAGAATTCCTGGAGTATTCTGAATAAAATTATGCTGTGTTGCTGCGGAATCTCCTGTTCTTCCCCTGAAACTTCCAGGCTGGTTTCTATAACCCCCATCCGCTGAAACCTTTCCAGTTCATTTTCTACGGAAGTGTCTAAACCGGCATAGCCAATCACCTGATTGTTCAGGGATTTTGAAAGCGAACGCACCTCCTGAAGCGAATTGGCGACGGTTTCTTTAATTTCCAGGGCTGAAGCTTTCTGGGTTTCCGGGAGGTTTTTGGAAAAAATATTCAGCTGCATATTGGCAACTGAAAGCAACTGACCAATATTATCGTGTAATTCCCAGCCTACGTTCTTCAAGGTTTGTTCCTGCATTTCTATACGCGAGCTGGCAATTTCCCGTTCAAAACGCTGTTCAGTTTCAAATTGCTCCTGCAGCATTTTGTTTTTTCGTCTTTGGTACACCACAAAGAATACGATCACAAAGGCTGTAAGCAAAAGGATGACTACTATAAAGTAGACTATGAGTAAGAGTTCTTCTTTAGAGAGCATTTTTTAAATTCTTAGGGTATATCTTTTTCTTGTTTGCCAGCCTTAAAAAAACAATACTGTAGAAACTATACATAAAAATATTCATTGCAATTAAAACAATACTACTAAGTTCAACAAATTCCGGACTTTTGGTTGTAAAATATTTATAATAGATAAAAATAGGAGTTGTTGTTAGAAAATATATGAGTGTAATAAAGGAAATATAAAAACTGATTTCCCTTTTGATGAAAAGAATTTTTGAACTCAATAAAATTTCAAAATAATAGTAGAAAATTACTCCTAGCAGTAGAAAAGTTCCCGTGAGATAAGTCACTACAGAATGACTTTTAAAAAATACATCTGAAAAAATCAAATTGGCAATACAGATAATAACATAGAGGATCAGGGCCCTATTGATAATTTGTCTTATTTTTTTATTTGAAATATTCCAGGTAAAATATAGAATATAAACCACAAAACTGATGATCGAATAAGGATTATAGAGCCAGAAATTGCTGTATAAAAAAGTGCTTTTAAGAAAATGTAAAGGCTCATTCCAATAAATTATTGCAGGGATGAACCCAATTGTTTCAACAAAAAATGTAAACAGCAAAAAATACGAGAAGAACCCAACGGCCTTATCGCTCGGGTTTTTCCGGTAATAATATAAACCGGATATTGCTGCAACAGCCTCAAGTAAAAGTACCAGAAATCTGAGATCTTGCATTAATAATTAGTTGAAGGCCAGTTTGAATTAAGCATCATTGGCATATTAGTTTGGTGATTAAGGCTCTTTATTTTACCCGACTTGTTTCAATCTCCTTTTTCCTGTTTTATTAAACATCCCTACCAAAAATTAATTCTAATAGATGAAAATGATTTAAATATTGGAAATACTCTGTCACTCAGTTAATATATTTAAAAAGTAAGGGTTCTTCCTTAGAGAGCATTTTTTTAATTCTTAGGGTAAATCTTTTTCTTGTTTGCCAGCCATAAAAAGGCAATACTATAAGAACTATACATAAAAATATTCAAACCAACTATAACGGATTTACTAAGCTTAATAAATTCCGGACTCTGAGAAGTATAATATTTATAATAAATCAAGATAGGAGTAGAAGTTAAAAAAAACAGGAGTGCCACAAAGGAAATATAAAAACTAATCTCCCTTTTGATGCTTAATATTTTTGAACTCAATAAAATTTCAAAATAATAGTAGAAAATTACTCCTAGCAGTAGAAAAGTTCCCGTGAGATAAGTCACTACAGAATGACTTTTAAAAAATACATCTGAAAAAATCAAATTGGCAATACAGATAATAACATAGAGGATCAAGCCCCTATTGATAATTTGTCTTATTTTTTTATTTGAAATATTCCAGGTAAAATATAGAATATAAACCACAAAACTGATAATCAAATAAGGATTATAAAGCCAGAAATTGCTGTACAAAAATGTATTTTTAAGAAAATGTAAAGGCTCATTCCAATAAATTATTTTGGGTATTGCAGCTAGCGCTTCTACAAAAAATGTAAGCAATAAAAAATAGGAAAAAAAACCGACCGCTTTATCGGTCGGTTTTTTCTGATAATAATATAAACCGGAAATGGCAGCAATACCTTCCAGGAGAATTACTAGAAAAGTAAGGTTTTGCATCAATAAATTGTTGGAGGATCACCACCCTGAACTATATTCATAGGCTCAATTTCATAATTATTGGGGTCAGAACCTTCTTCGGAAATCTCTGTTTCTCCCGTAGCTCCTTTAGTGGGTGCAAGAAAGATTGTGGAATAACTCTTTTTAGCGTTGGTTCGAGGATAAGCCCCCAAATAAAACCGAATTCCGGGTTTTTCCACGCCCTGCTCCTTAGATTTCTCCCGAACATAATCCAGGTATTCCTGTAATTCGTCCAGACTATACCAGAATTCGCGGGTATCTTCATAGCCCTGTCCACGTGCAATTTCCCTTCCTCGGGTCTTAACCCATTCATCCTGTTCCTTTCGCGCTTCTTCCACGCTGATACATTTTTTTGGTTTTTCCATAATATTGGTTTTTGTTTGGTTAACTTAAAATTTTGTTAAGCTAAAATTAGTGAAAAATCCTGGAGCTTAAAAAACCGGGAGCGAATACGAGACTACCACAGGTTTATAATAAAAAAGTGCCGTCTTGGTTTATCGAAGAACTAATTACCCTACCAATTAGTTTTTCACCTCAACGACACTTTTTTGCCCCAAAACACTTTAGCGAACTAAAATGACTAATACAAATGTAGAAGAAGGCCTAGTTGTCTACAAGGGGAAAAATCCCCTTTTTTATAAAAATTCAGTTTTTTTCCTAATTGGAATCAAAAACAAACTTTATCCGGTCATAAGTTTTCTTCTGCGCCAGGATGTTAAGGGAGTGCTCACTTAGCTGAAGTACCCTTGGATAACCGCCAGTTGTTTGGCAGTCCCGCATTAAAATGATAAGATTTCCTCCCGGGGTGAGTTGTACGGTTCCGGGCAAAACCGGTCCGGTAATGATGGGTTTCAATTCGTTTTCCAGTTTTTCACCAAGCTGCACCGCCATCCGGGAATTATTTTTACTAATACTAAAGTTGGTCTGTTGTAATTTAGTTTTTAATTCCTGCGGGACTTGTTCGAATTCAGGACCGGGAAAAACTTTGATCTCAAAAGTATCCAGGTAAGAAGGATCGAATTTCACTGATGCATAGGTTTCCTTTACCTCCCCTGAAACTGCTGAATAAGGCAACCGATGACTTTTTTCCAGTTTTTGAAATGCTGTAATTCCCTCATACCAGCTGCGGCTTTCCAGAGTCTTTTCGGTTTGAAAGCCACCTCCGATGGCAAGATATGCTCTTGATCCTTTCATCGGCTTTCCAAAACTGAGCACATCTCCGGCCTCTACTTTTATGACATCATTATTCTCTATTTCCGAATCGTTGAGTTTCGGACTGAGGTAAGCTCCACTAATCGCGATCTTAGTTGGAGCAGGAAATTTAAGTTTTGGGCCCATCTGGGTAATTTCCAAAACCGCGGCATCGGCCTTGTTTCGCAAAATGAGATTTGCGGTTTTTAAAGCCAGCCTGTCCATCGCTCCCGAAAAAGGAACTCCGTATTTCTGAAATCCGCGTCGCCCAAAATCCTGAATGCTGGAAAATAAACCCGGGTGTAAAACTTCGATCTCAGCCTTCATAGTTTTCCTTTTTAAGTTGAAATTTTTCTTCGGAAACCTTTCTCGAAATCTCCTCAAATTCCACTTTGGAAACTGAATAAAATTTCACCTTGTCTCCGGGTGAAATTTCACAAGGCGGGTCTGAATCTTTGTCGAAAAAATTCACCGGACAATTGCCTAAAATCTGCCAGCCACCGGGACTGGATTCTGGGTAAATTCCGGTCTGATTTTCACCTATCCCAACAGCCCCTTTTTCGATCTTCAAACGAGGCTCTTTTTTACGGGAAATTTGAAGCTTTTTATCCAGGCCTCCGAGGTATAGAAATCCGGGTAAAAAACCTATAAAATAAACCGTGTAAAC
Source organism: Salegentibacter sp. (assembly GCF_041642575.1). Classification (NCBI taxonomy): domain Bacteria; kingdom Pseudomonadati; phylum Bacteroidota; class Flavobacteriia; order Flavobacteriales; family Flavobacteriaceae; genus Salegentibacter; species Salegentibacter sp. Next base: position 10,251 of record NZ_JBEPWD010000051.1, read on the forward strand.
CGGAGCGGTATGCAACTCGATTATTTGAGTTTTTGAAAGCTTTTTTTGTTTCGAAATTTCCTCCAGGTCCCACCCGAATTCTTCATCGTAACACACAGGAAGATGAAAAATTTGCCGGTTGGATAATTTTGTTATCTTAGCCTCGTCAAACAGCCGTTGTAAAGCTAAAACCTCTCCATAGACGTCTTCTATAGTAAATAGATAACTAATTAATAACGAGTTGTATGTGTTAGTTACTTCAACTTTTACTTCATCATAAAACTCTTCCAGCTTATTTTTGTAAAAAAGCAACTTTTCGAGCAGGTTTTCATCGATCACCGGCTCAAATTGAACCAGGATCGCCCGCTCCCCCATCGCCGATATTTTTGGAAATTCAGCCATTAAGTGTTCTTGATTTTAATATTTTTTTCAGCTAGTTTTTGGTGCAAATATTTCAAGATTTCAACAGAATTCGGGGTGTCACTATGCAGGCAAAAAGTGTTCGTATTGCAGCTGATTTCAACTCCATTTTCACACCGAATTTTCGCTTCAGAAAACATACCAAATAGATGCTCAAAAACGGCTTCTTTTTCGGTGATTAAAGCATTGGATTTTGAGCGGGAAACCAGGCTGTAATTTTCATTATAATTCCTGTCGGCAAAGGCCTCAAAAATCAGTGGAATTTTCCCATTTGCCATTTCAGAAATCACCGAATTATGAGGCACGAAAAGCGGCAGAATTTCATCGAATTCCAGCACCGAATCGATCACAATTTGAGCGATTTTTTCATCTTTTGCGGCATCGTTATAAAGTGCCCCGTGAGGTTTTATGTGGCTGAGTTTTGCCCCTTCGGCTTCGGCGATCTGCTTCAGGCTTAAAATCTGGGCAACCAGCGAAAGCTGAAGATCTTCCGCAGAAATGTCCAGGGATTTTCTTCCGAAGTTATTCTTATCGGGATAGGAAGGATGTGCGCCTATCTCCACATCGTTTTCAAGAGCGAGAGTAACGGTATGCTGCATCCTTTCCAGCGTACCAGCGTGACCACCACAGGCGATGTTACAGGCCGAGATAAGTGGCATCAGGTCGGCATCGAATTCGCCGCCTTCGCCCAGGTCGCAGTTAATATGAATTTCTTTCACACTTTTTGATTTTAGACAATTCAGTAAAGATCAAAAACTCCCGATCACACTTACAATGGCTTTTATCCCCAGGAAAACGGACAATGCGATCACCAGGATTCCCAAAATATTTTGCCAAACACTATTGCGATGCTGCCCCAGCACTGAATGTTTATTAACTATCCAAAATAAGAAAATAGCGATTACGGGCAATAGAATTCCGTTGGCAATTTGAGCAAACCGGATGATCTTGATGGGGTTGATCTGCAAAGACGAAAAGAAAACGCCCAGGATGAGCACCCCTGCCCACACCATTTTAAATTTTGCGGAAGCCATCCCGCCTTTCCATCCCAGAGAACCTTGCACCACGTAAGCGGCCGCCAGAGGAGCGGTGATGGAAGAAGTTATCCCTGCAGCTAAAAGTCCCAGCGCCATAAACCAGGTAGCGAATTTCCCGAAAAGCGGTTCCAGGCTTACCGCCATATCCGCAGCGGAATTCACATCGGTGATCCCGGCAGAGGCTGCTGAGATCAGGATCGCCATAGAAACCACACCTCCCAGGAGGATGGAAACCACCAGTTCTTTTCGGGCTGTTGGTAGAAAGGAAGAATCCTTCCATTTTTCACTTACCAGGGAAGCGTGCAGAAATAAATTATAAGGTACCACCGTAGTTCCCACAATGGCCATAACCGTGAGCAGGCCGGCAGCATTTGTGGTAGGAATAAAACCTTTTAAGACTTCAAAAATGTTGGGTTTGGTGAGGATAGCGGTAAGCACAAAACTGATACTCATTAGTAATACCAGCCCTATGAAAACTTTTTCAAGAGTTTTATAGCTTCCGGAGAAAAGCAAAAGAAAAGCGATAAAACCTATGAGCAGGCTCCACAGATTGAGCTGGAAACTACCCAGTTG
>NZ_JBEPWD010000051.1:12359-15558 GCF_041642575.1 Salegentibacter sp.
TACTCATTAGTAATACCAGCCCTATGAAAACTTTTTCAAGAGTTTTATAGCTTCCGGAGAAAAGCAAAAGAAAAGCGATAAAACCTATGAGCAGGCTCCACAGATTGAGCTGGAAACTACCCAGTTGCAAACTTTGATCTCCAAAGATCGCCTGGGCGCCAAGAACGGCTCCGGTGATATTTCCGGCTTCGTAAGCAGCGTTGCCTATCACTATGGCCGAGAAGATGAGAATGATCGCGAAAACCTTTAAAAAAGGTCTTTTGATCTCTTCGCGAATCACTTCGCTAAGACCTTTCTGCGATACCACTCCCAACCGGGCTGACATTTCCTGTAAAATGATACAGGAAAAAACAGAAAGCAAAAGCGCCCATAAAAGGCTGTAACCAAATTCCACCCCTGCCAGGGTGCAGACCGTCACCGTTCCCGGCCCAATAAATGCTGCCGAGACCAGGATACCCGGCCCTAAATTCTTTAAAAAATTTCTCACAAGCCCTTGCGGGATTCGTTGAGTGCGTAGATGGCAAAACTACCTAACCAGTGTCCGCCTTCGTAGCTGTCGCCTACCAAATTCGGAAAGGAATAAGCAACGTGGCTATCGGCAAGGCCCTTTAAATGTCCGAAATCCTCAGGGTATTTATTGGCGAGGCCATAAAAAACCCAGGCTCTACTAAAATTAAGACCGTCCAGATGCACCAGTTTTCCGTCAGTGCGATCTGAAACTACGCCTACTTCAATATCAAAATCTTCCTCTTTTAGTTCAGGCATAAAATCGTCTATCCACATCATAAAAGCATTTTTAGGGAGCACTCTCAGCATGATATTAACTTCTTCAAGACAGGGAGAGAGAAAATCGAAACCACCCGGCTCCCAGGTAACAGGGCAATCATCATCGCCGAGGTAAAATTCCTTGGCCCGCTTCGAGATAAGTTTTTGAAACTCCTCATTTTCAGTTTTAACCGCATAGTCCCAGGCGTAAGAAAGACCAAAGGCAGTGTTCTCGTGTTCCCCAACCCTAATAGGATAATTGAGTTTCGGTAGAAATTCCATATAACGCTCTACTATGAGATCGGTTAAAGGCTGGAGGTTTTCATCAAGTTCTTCGGCCAGTGGGTCATCCCAGGTTTTTAGTTCCTCTGCCAGCTTGAGCAACCAGGCCCAACCATAGGTGCGCTCATAAGAATCGCTTTGTTCTCTTTTGAAATATTCCAGTTCTCCCTGAATATTTTCTTCGGAAAGGCTTTTTTTAAGCATTTCCCTTATTTCATCACTTTTTTCGAGCTTCGGGAATTGTTTAAGTAGGCTTACCAGCGACCAATGCCCATGCACCGAGGAATGCCAGTCAAAACAGCCATAAAATGCCGGATGCAACTCTTTGGGTTCTCCCATTGCCGCTTTATTTTCCAGGGTTTGACCCAATTTATTGGGATATTCAGTTTCAATACAGTTCAAAGGAAGTTCAGCCAGTTTATTTGCTTCTTCGAGATCAAATTCTATACTTTCACTGAGTAAAGCGTCGGTAATGTTAGGGGTTTCTATAGTATCAGCTTCCTCTGTTGAAATTGATTCTGAGGTCTCATTGTTTTTACAGCCGGAAATGATTATTAAGAGAAGCAGGATAATTCGTTTCATTGGTCTTTGGGTTGTGAGCTAGTAAAGATAAAAGTTTATAGATAATACCTTTAAAATTTTGCATTCATTTATAATTTAGAAACTTAGCCCAGCCACCCGTCCCGGTCCAGACTTCTATACTGAATAGCTTCACTGATGTGGTTGGCGGCAATATTTTCAGACTGTTCCAAATCGGCGATACTGCGGGAAACTTTTAAAATACGATCATAGGCCCTGGCAGAAAGGTTGAGTCTTTCCATTGCCGTTTTCAGAAGTTGTTTGGAAGCTTCATCAAGATCACAGAACTCACGTATCTGTTTTACGCTCATTTGGGCATTATAATGCACGTTAGAATTTTCTTTAAATCGCAGCGTCTGAATCTCGCGTGCGGCCGTAACCCTTTTTCTTATATCGACACTACTTTCTCCCTTGCGTTCTTCGCTGAGTTTCTCAAAAGGCACCGGTGTAACTTCAATATGAATATCAATACGGTCCAGCAAAGGACCACTGATTTTACTGAGATAGCGCTGCATTTCGGCAGGACTGGAAGTTACCGGAGAGCCAGGGTCATTGAAATAACCGCTGGGACTTGGATTCATGCTGGCCACCAGCATGAAGCTTGAGGGATAAGTTACCGTAAATTTAGCACGGGAAATAGTAACCTCACGATCCTCCAGAGGCTGACGCATCACTTCAAGTACGCCGCGTTTAAATTCGGGAAGTTCATCCAGAAATAGAACTCCGTTATGTGACAAAGAGATTTCCCCCGGTTGGGGATACGCCCCGCCGCCAACAAGCGCAACATCTGAAATCGTATGATGGGGGCTCCTGAAAGGTCGCTGTGACATCAGGCCTACATTTTCCCTTATCCTACCAACTACACTGTGAATTTTAGTGGTTTCCAATGCTTCATGCAAGGTCATAGGAGGAAGAATACTGGGAAGGCGTTTTGCCAGCATGGTTTTTCCGGCTCCCGGCGGACCTATGAGAATAATATTATGCCCCCCGGCTGCGGCTATTTCCATGCAGCGCTTAATAGACTCCTGACCTTTGACATCGGCGAAATCGTGCTCGGGATTATCCAGGCTTTTATAAAATTCTTCCCTGGTATCTATTATGGTTTTTTCGAGAGGTTCATCTTTATCAAAATACCTGATCACCTCCATAATATTATCCACTCCATAAATATCCAGACCGTTCACTACGGCAGCTTCCTTTGCATTCTGTTTAGGGAGAATAAATCCTTTAAAGCCTTCTTCACGAGCTTTTATGGCAATGGGAAGGGCACCTTTGATGGGTTGCAGACTCCCGTCGAGGGAAAGTTCCCCCATTATTATATAATCAGAAATATTTTCTCCTTTGATTTGCCCTGAAGCGGTAAGAATTCCCAGGGCAAAGGTAAGGTCGTAGGCCGAGCCTTCCTTCCGAAGATCGGCCGGAGCCATATTTACTATAATTTTTTTACCCGGAAATTTATATCCGGTATTCTGTAGGGCAGCAGTTATACGGTAACTACTTTCTTTAACCGCGTTATCAGGTAAACCAACCAGGTGATAACCAATGCCGGTAGCCACATTTACCTCAATAGTAA
>NZ_JBEPWD010000052.1:0-15551 GCF_041642575.1 Salegentibacter sp.
TAGATGGTTGGAGTCAGCTTATTGTGAAGCATACGGAAGATACCGTAGAATTCATTACTGAAGCACCAAGATCTGGTATTTACAGAATGTATGATACCGGCCATATTCAATTTGATAGGATGGATACACATCGTAGGGCCGTTGAAAATGAAAACGAAGCCTTTTTCTTGAGAATTAGCCGAAAAGGAGATTACCTTTATGAAGGAGCTGATATGGGAATTTTGGTAAGTCGCGGCCGTATGATGACCGACGATTTTCAGCTTAACAACAGGGCGAAGCACTGGATAAAAGCCATTCGGGGGCAGTACAAATCTGAAATGGTGGAAGATAAAAAGAAGCCAAAATTATCAGGAACTTTAACTAAATAAAATACTGGTATTTTGAAGGATTAAAAGGAATTAAAACTACTTTTCCACCCCAGGAAATTAAGCAATTATTTAAACCCCTGCTATATGCAATTACATTTCAATGCTATTTCTGAACCCGGAAAGCCAGGTTGCAAATGGCAGAAATTATATAATACTCATTGGCCTGCCTATAAAAGCTGGCTTAATTCAAAAGGAACAACTAATTATCCAGACCTTAAAACCTCACAGGCAGCGCTTAAAAAGTATATGCCAGAGATGTGGCCTACCTATCATCGTTTATGCAAACTTGCAAAAGGAGATAAGGTAGCGGCAAGTTTTTTAACTGGCTTTCAGCCTCCGGCTTATATAAGTGGTTGCTCGCAGGCAGTTACTAGCGGAGAAGTTATTCAGTTGGTTAGAAATTACGATTTCCATCCGGATTTAATGGAAGGAACTCAATTACTAACCTCATGGAATGGCAAAAAAGTGATCGCAACCAGCGATTGCCTTATTGGGGTTGTAGACGGAATGAATGAAGATGGCCTTGCAATTTCACTTACTTTCGGAGGTAGAAAAGAAGTTGGTGTAGGTTTCGGTATTCCGTTTATTTTGCGTTACGTTTTGGAATTTTGTAGTGATGTTGATGAAGCTGTTTCAGCTTTAATCAGGATTCCTTCGCATATGTCTTACAATGTGACTGTGGTGGATAAAACCGGAAAATTCAAAACCGTACAACTTGCACCAGATAAAGCACCGCTGGTTACCGATGCTTCTTTTACTACAAATCATCAGGGAACAATAGACTGGCCGGAAAATGCTGCGTTTAATAAAACGATGGAGCGTTCATCTTTTCTGAATAAAATGTTGTCTGCTAAAGGAGTGAATTCAGCCAAAGTGGCTGATGCTTTCCTAAAAGCTCCGCTTTATAATACCAAGTTCAAGGAAGGTTTTGGAACTTTATTCACTTCGGTTTACCGACCCTTAGAAGGAAAAGTAGAACTTCGCTGGCCTGAAACTTCTGTACAGCAAAGTTTTGAGAACTTTCAGGAGGTTTATAAGCTCATAAATTATGAACCGGCTCAAGTTGCTTCTGAATGGTGGAATCAGGAAGCTGTAGCAGTGGCCCAGACAGTAGAAGATCCATTTGAAGAGCAATACGCGGGGAATTTAGATTGGCAGGAAACCCTTACCGAAATTATGGTAAATGCCATGGCTCAGGCTCACCCAAAAACAAATGCGCGAGATCTTGAAAAATTAAGAGGAAAAATAATTAATAACGGAGAAGTGTCATGGCAGGCTGTAGCCGGTTTCTGGAGTAAAATTGGAACAGGTTATGCCGATTCCTGGAGGAGTTAGACAGGCCTGTTATATAATTTTCTATAGAACCTGGTGCTATAAATAATGGATTTTCTCCTGTTTATTTCATCAGGTTTTTTAGTTAAAAATTCTGCCTGGTAATTCTAATTCAGTACTCCATAAAAAAACTAAATACAATGGAATTTTATAGCACAAATCCCTACAATGGGGAGCAAGTTGGAAAATATACGGCTCAAACTGAAGAGGAAACCATAGCGGTTTTAAACAAATCAGGAAAAGCTTTTAAAGAATGGAAAAGGACACCACTTTCTTACAGAACTGATCTTTTACAAAAAGCTGCACAAGTTTTAAGGGATAATGTAGAAGAATATGCCGAAATGATTACTAAAGAAATGGGAAAACCAATTTCTGAAGCAAGAGCTGAGGTTAATAAATGTTCCTGGGTTTGTGATTATTATGCTGAAAATGCTGCAGAATTTCTCGCTTCTAAAGAAATAAAAACCGATGCCACCCATAGTTATGTGAGGCACGATCCAATTGGAAGTGTTTTTGCTATTATGCCGTGGAATTTTCCATTCTGGCAGGTTTTTAGGTTTGCCGCACCAACGCTTACCGCTGGCAATACCGGGATTTTAAAACACGCACCCAATGTTTTTGGCTGTGCTATAAAGATTGAGGAGGTTTTTGAAAAGGCAGGATATCCAAAAGGTGTTTTTCAAAATTTAATAGTTCATCACGATCAAACCGAAATGATCATCGCTCACGACGCAGTTCAGGCGGTTACCTTAACCGGAAGCGAAGCTGCAGGATCGGCCGTGGCTCAACTTTCGGGAAAATATATTAAAAAGAGTTTGTTGGAATTAGGCGGTAATAACTCATTTATAGTTTGGGAAGATGCCGATATTGATCGCGCTGTTAAAATAGCGGTTTCTGCCAGAATGCTAAACTGCGGGCAGAGCTGCATCGCAGCAAAGCGCTTTATTCTTTTAGAAGGGATTTACGAGGAATTTATTACCAAATTCAAGGCTACGGTAAGCGAATTAAAAGCGGGAGACACTATGGACGATACTACCCAGGTAGGCCCGCTCGCCAGAAAAGATCTGGCAAATCAACTTCAAAATCAGGTAAAAAGATCTTTAGAACAGGGAGCTGAGTTGCTACTTGGCGGCGAACAGGATAATTGTTTCCATCAACCTACTTTACTAGGAAATGTAAAGCCGGGAATGGCCGCTTTCGATGAAGAAACTTTTGGCCCACTCGCAGCAATTATTAAAGTAAAAACAATAGAGGAAGCATTTGAACTTTCAGAAAAATCAAAGTTTGGTTTAGGAACAACAGTTTTTACCAAAAACATAGAAAAAGCTATGGAAATGGCCGGAAGCGTGAGCGATGGCGCCTATTTTGTAAACGAGCTGGTAAAATCAGATCCGCGACTTCCCTTTGGCGGAACAAAACGATCTGGCTACGGCCGTGAGTTAGCGAAAGAAGGAATGATGGAATTTGTTAATCGGAAAACTGTTTATGTTAAAGCCTAGATCATAATTTTATGTGCATTGGTCATTGGCGCGAATAGTTGTATTTTTGTGTTCAATTTGTTTAAAAACCAATACAAAACATTGAATTATGAGTAAATATGATGTTGCAGTTATAGGATCAGGTCCCGGAGGTTACGTGGCTGCTATACGCTGCGCGCAACTGGGAATGAAAACTGCGATTATTGAAAAATATTCAACCCTGGGAGGAACTTGTCTAAATGTAGGTTGTATTCCGAGTAAAGCTTTGCTGGACTCCTCACATCATTATCACGATGCCGTTGCGCATTTTGAGGAACATGGGATTGATATTCCGGGTGAGGTGAAGGTGAACCTTGAAAAAATGATGGAACGTAAAAACTCGGTGGTTAGTCAAACCTGCGATGGAGTAAAGTATTTAATGGATAAGAACAAGATTGATGTTTTCGAAGGTCTTGGCTCTTTCAAAGATAAAACCCACATCAACATTAAAAAGAACGATGGGGAAACCGAAACTATCGAAGCCAAAAATATAATTATCGCTACCGGGTCTAAGCCTTCCAATCTTCCGTTTATTGAGCTGGATAAAGAACGCGTGATTACTTCTACTGAAGCCTTAACATTAAAGGAAATTCCGAAGCATATGATCGTGATAGGTGGAGGGGTAATTGGTCTTGAATTGGGTCAGGTTTACCGTCGCCTAGGAGCCGAAGTAACCGTGGTAGAATTCATGGATCGCATAATACCTACTATGGACAGCGCGCTTTCCAAAGAGCTACAGAAAGTACTTAAGAAACAGGGCGTGAAATTCCATACTTCAACTAAAGTGAAATCTGTTGAACGCAATGGTGACGAGATCATTATCAAAGCTGATGATAAAAAAGGGAAAGAAGTCGAATTAAAAAGTGACTACTGCCTGGTATCTGTTGGACGACGGCCTTATACTGATGGACTGAAAGCTGATGCTGCAGGAGTGAAAGTATCTGATAAAGGCACTATAGATGTGAACGAACACCTGCAAACTAACGTAGAGAATATCTATGCGATTGGAGATGTGGTTCGCGGGGCTATGCTGGCCCATAAAGCCGAGGAAGAAGGCACTTTTGTTGCTGAAATTATCGCCGGACAAAAACCGCATATCGATTATAACCTTATTCCCGGGGTAGTTTATACCTGGCCCGAAGTTGCCGCAGTAGGGAAAACCGAAGAGCAACTCAAGGAAGAAGGCGTTAAATATAAAGAAGGAAAATTCCCTATGCGTGCCCTTGGCCGTTCCAGAGCCAGCGGTGATCTGGATGGATTTGTAAAGATCCTTGCAGATGAAAAGACCGATGAAGTTCTAGGTATCCACATGATAGGTGCCCGAACCGCTGATCTAATTGCTGAAGCGGTTACCGCTATGGAATTCCGCGCTTCTGCTGAAGATATATCCCGTATGAGCCACGCTCACCCAACTTATGCTGAAGCCGTCAAGGAAGCTGCCCTGGCCGCAACCGATAACCGTCCGCTGCACGTGTAGTTGATGCTGAAATTTAATATTTCAAAACCCGGAAATCAGGAGATTTCCGGGTTTTATTTTTAGCGTATTAAAATGGTATCTGTTCTTTGACTATCTTTATAGGGTTAATTTAAAAACCTGTGAAAAATGCCTAAAGAAAAATCACCCTCGAAGAATTCGGCTAAAAAAGAGCCGGTGTTGAGCCTGAAAGAAAAGCGTGCTGCGAAGGCCGCCAAGAAAAAGAACAGAACTTAAAAAAAAACATAAAAAAATCCCGCTCATGCGGGATTTTAAATTTTTAGCTTATTAGGATTTTGCCTGGTATCCCAAATTCTCAATATAACAATACTATATTCTCCAATTTCGTAAAATATCTTATAAGCTTTAAAAATTTTAATCCTTAGATTCTTCCTATTTGTTTTTATACCCAGCTCGGGAAATTTTTGAAGTAATTTTATAATGAGATTAAATTCTTTTAAGAGCCTTTTACTGTAGGTTTTAGATTGGTTTCTTAGGTTCCAGTATTCAAGGATTTCAAGCAGATCATTGTTGGCCGCTGTACTCCAAACTATTTTTCGAGCCATTTCTCAAGATTCTGCATTACTTCTGAATGGGAATAAGATTCGTTGTTATCAATCTGTTCTTTCGCGAGATTTACAGCTTCCTCTTCTTCAGCAGTCAAGTTATAAGTATTTTCTGACGGAAAAATCTCTAAAAGAAATTCAAGAAACTCCTTATCAGAAGAATTTCTGATTTTTTCAATTAATTTTCCTTTCAGTTCTGTGGTTTCCATCTATCTAATTTATAATATTACCTGGAAACTTACTCAACATTTATTATATAATTAGCCTGAAAAATCTTCCCCGGTTCCAATTGCTCCATCCCTTCCTTGGTTTTCAGGTTTTGGTCGGTGCCTTCCACATCGGCGATTCCCAGCCAGGGTTCTATGCAAACATAAGGCGCACCGGGTTTAGCCCAGATTCCAAGGTTTTTAAAGTCTTTGTATTCCACGCTTAAAACTGTCCCCGAATTTTTGCTTTTCAAGGAAACTTTTTTAGAGGGAATATTTTTAAAAATAAGTGCGTCATTCTCGAAGAGGTCTTTTTTCAACCTGATCTTATTTTCATTGTCAAGAATACCAACGGTCTTTTCGCTAATCAGGCCTTCTTCATTGAGTAAATAGCTGCGTAGATCCAGTTTCTGATCGAATTCCAAATAATAATCCTCGTAAACTTCATTTACTGAAATTGGGGCGTTAAAGGCCGGATGTCCACCAAGTGAGAAATAGATCGTTTTATCATCAAGATTATAAATCCTGTGAGAAACTTCAATACTTTTATCTTTTAGTATAAACCCGATCTCAAACCTGAACTTAAAAGGATATTGCTTCGAACTTTCTTCAGAATAATTTAATTCAAAGATAAGCTCATCTTCAGTCTTTGATTTTAGCTCAATATTTTCGTTATAACGCACAAACCCGTGTTTGGGCATTTTATAGGTTTTCCCTTCAAAAATATATTCGCCGTTTTTCAAGACTCCAATAACAGGGAAAAGGTTTGGCGCCTGGCTGGCCCATATCTCAGGATCTCCCTGCCAGAGATGTTCAACTCCGGTTTCAAGATTCTTGATACTGGAAAGTTCAGCTCCCACAGGATTTACGCTTATACTTAAAAACTCATTTTTTATTTGCTGCATCTATTTTTTTCTTTTTCGATTGGCATTTTTATCACCTCTCGTCTTGGGCTTTTTGTATTTCTTCGCGATTTCCCTTTTATAAGATCCACCAAGGTTTTCTTTTCGATTTTTTTCTTTTTTCTCATGAAAAGCCGGTCCTGGCGCATCAGCATCTGAAGATTTTGAAGGATTATTGGCTTCAAAAATTCTGGGTTGTTCTTCCGGGATAAGTTCCGTGGAGATCTCAACTTCCTGCGGCAAAACAATTTGCGGCACTTTCATCTTCATTAAAGCTTCAATACTTTCCAAATATTCGGTTTCGGCTTCAGTGGTTAATAAGATTGATTTCCCTTCCTTCTCTGCCCGCCCGGTTCGACCTATGCGGTGCATGTAATTTTCAGGATATTTTGGCGTATCGAAATTGATCACGTGGCTTACCGACTCGATGTCAAGACCCCGAGCCATCACATCTGTAGCAACCAGGATTCTTGAAAATCCGCTGCCAAATTGTTTGATGCTTCGCAACCTGTAATTCTGCGTTTTATTGGAATGAATTACCGTACACTCATCAGGGAAATACGATTCAAGTTCCTGGTGAAGCCGGTCGGCCATTCGTTTGTAAGCTACAAAAATAAGCACCTTGGAGTAGGTTTCTTTATCCTGAAGAATGTGTTTCAGGAAATTTACCTTGGTATTAAAATTCGGGATTTTATACCCGGTTTGTTCAATATTATCCAGGGGAGTTCCACTGGCCGCGACCGAAATTTTCTCCGGACTCTTAAAATTAGATTCGATCAAAATCTCTACATTTTCAGTGATCGTTGCAGAAAACATGATGTTTTGCCGGTTCTCCGGAAGCAATTCGAAAATATTATTTATCTGGAATTTGAAACCAAGGTCCAGCATCACATCAACTTCATCAATAACAAGTTTTTGAATAGATTTTAGCTGAAGCGCCCGTCTTAGAACCAAATCATAAAGTCTTCCCGGTGTGGCCACTACGATATCCTGGCCCTGCATCAGATTTTGCTGCTGGGTATTCATATTTACTCCGCCATAAATCCCTGCGATTCGCACATTCATATAAGCGGTAAGTTTTTCAATTTCCTCTACTACCTGCACCACAAGTTCGCGGGTGGGCACCAGAATTAGTACCCGCGGATTCTTTTGTTCAGAATATTTAAGCATTCTCAAAATAGGAAGCATGTAGGCAAAGGTCTTACCGGTTCCTGTTTGCGCAATCCCGACCATGTCTCTTCCAGACATTATGGTAGAAAAAGTTTGCTCCTGAATGGGCGTAGGGGAAGTAATTCCTAGGTCTTCCAATGCATTTTGCAAAGGAGTAGTAATATTTAAATCCTGAAAAGTCACAGCTTGAAGTTTTTATGGGGAGGCAAAGTTAGTGAAACTCTGTTTTAAAAATGCCGAAGGCATCATTTAAAACAGGTAGTTGAACTAATCCCGCCGCAGGGCGGGATCTCGACTGGGTAAGCCTGCAAGAGTGCCAAATCCTTGTAGGATTAGAGAAAATGTTAATGAAAATCACAAAACCAATCCAAAAAGTAATTGTTTCTTTATTTTTGAGAAGAAGCTAAAACCTATTTATGAAAAAGATACTTGCCTTTGCCGGCTCCAACAGCAGTATTTCCATCAATGTTCAGCTATTAAGGCATATTGCCGGCCGTGTTCAGGGGCATGAGGTTAAAATCCTTGATCTTACCGAGTATGAATTACCTATTTATAGTGCCGATATCGAAAAAGAGCGGGGAATTCCGGTTAATGTCACGATCATAAAAAATCAGATTGCGGAACACGATGGCCTGATCATTACTGTAAATGAGCACAACCGAAATATTTCAGCATTTTTCAAGAATATCCTGGACTGGCTTTCCCGCCTGGATAGAAATTTTCTTATGGGTAAAAAAATCCTTCTGATGAGCACTTCCCCCGGAGCCAGAGGTGGAGCAGCAGCTTTGGAATATTGCAAATCGATTTTTCCTCGTTTCGGGGGGCAGGTAATGCATAGTTTTAGTTTGCCTTCTTTTCGGGATAATTTCCAGGATGAAAAGATTTTAAATGAGGTTATGGAATTAGGTATTCTGGATGTCTTAACCAGTTTTTCTCAGGATGTTGATGAAGATCTTCAGGAAGAAAACAAGAATTAAGAAATCACCAGATTAAAAGTATAAAAGGATTTATGTGTGCTTAAATAAGGTATTTTTACCTTTGCTTCCCAAACTTAAGAATACGTGCGCAGCGCTAAACAATTTTCGTTAGAAAACCCTAAAGAATTTAAACAAAAGTTACTTTACTGGAGTAAACAATTCCGGGAAGTAGCATGGTTGGATAGCAATGATTATCATCAGGAACACGGTAAATATGATGCAGTTTTGGCTGTAACAGCCTTCACTGCCATAAAAACCGATTATCACCAAGCTTTCGATAAACTCCAGGAATACCAGCAAACTACTAAAGACTGGATATTTGGTTATTTATCCTACGATCTTAAAAACGATGTGGAAGCTTTAAGCAGTAATAATCCTGACGGATTAGGCTTTCCCGACCTGTATTTTTTTCAGCCACAGAAATTGTTTTTTTTGAAGGGAGAGGTACTGGAAATGCATTACCTGAGAATGGTTGATGATGAGATCGAGGAAGATTACGCTGAAATCCAGGAATTAAAAATCGACAATCCAAGGCAGAAAACTCCGAACAGCCAGCAGGAAATTCAAGCTCGCATCTCTAAGGAAAGTTACCTGGAAAAAGTTGAGCAAATGTTGAAACACATTCAGCGGGGCGATATTTACGAAGCTAATTTTTGCCAGGAGTTCTTTGCTGAAAACCGGTTTATCGAGCCTGTAGATGTCTTTCAGGAGTTGAATGCTATTTCGGGGCCGCCATTCGCAACATTTTTACGGTTGGAGGAATATTTCCTGCTTTCGGCTTCGCCTGAACGTTATTTGAAAAAATCGGGTATAAAATTATTATCCCAACCTATTAAAGGTACAGCCCGACGTTCAGAAGATCCTAAGGAGGATCAACAAATCGCTGAAAACCTGGAAAACGATCCCAAAGAGCGTTCAGAAAATGTGATGATCGTAGATCTTGTGAGAAATGATCTTTCCAGAATAGCCAAAAGAGGTAGTGTTAAAGTAGACGAGCTTTGCCAGGTCTATTCCTTTAAGCAAGTGCATCAAATGATCTCCACAATTTCGGTCGAACTCGAGAAAAACATTCCCCCGGTGGAGGCTCTGCGCGTTACTTTTCCCATGGGAAGTATGACCGGGGCGCCAAAGGTTTCAGCGATGAAGATCATAGAGGAACTGGAAGAGAGCAAACGTGGACTCTACAGTGGTGCGGTGGGTTATTTCACACCTGATGGGGACTTCGATTTCAATGTAGTGATTCGGAGTATCCTTTATAATGCAGAGAAAAAATTCGTGTCATTTTCGGTTGGAGGAGCGATTACTGCACAGTCGAATCCGGAGAAGGAGTATGAAGAATGTCTTTTGAAAGCAAAAGCCATGCGACAGGTACTATCTTAAATCGGTCTTTTGTATCTTTGGTTTCCGATGGAAAAACCCTTCAAAAATCTAATTAAAAGTGATTTCCCTTCCCTTAGCACTAGCAGATTGCTTCTGGCTGTGAGTGGGGGATTGGACAGCGTGGTTCTTACTCATCTTTGCCATGAAGCTAAATTGGATTTTGCTATTGCTCACTGCAATTTCAACCTTAGGGGCAACGAAAGCGATGCCGACGAGAAATTTGTCAAAAAGCTGGCAGTAGATATGGATTGCCAGGTTTTCACCCAGAATTTTGATACTAAAAGCTACGCCGGTGATAAAGGACTTTCTATCCAGATGGCCGCGCGGGAATTGCGTTATAAATGGTTTGAGGAGCTGAGACTTCAGCATAATTATGGTTTTGTACTTACTGCTCATCACGCCAACGATGACGTAGAAACATTTTTTATAAATCTGGTTCGCGGGACCGGCCTGGAAGGGCTTTCGGGAATACAGGTAGAAAATAAAAAAGTGATCAGACCTTTGTTGAAATTCTCCAGAAAGGAGATAGAGGCCTATGCCAGAGAAAAGAAAATTACCTGGAGGGAAGATAGCAGCAACGCTTCCACCAAATATCTTCGGAATAAAATCAGGCATGAGATAGTTCCGCAATTCGAGGAACTCAATCCCGGTTTTGTGCAGACTTTTTTACAAACTCAGGAACATCTAAAGCAAAGTCAGGACCTGGTTGAAGATTATCTTAGCCTTATTTATCCTGAGGCAGTACAAAAAGGTAAACTTGGCTATGAGTTGGATATAGCCTTTCTGCGGAAAATTCCAAATACCAAACCGGTTTTGTATCAGCTCCTGAAATCCTTTGGTTTTACGGAATGGGATGATGTTTACAATCTGTTGGATGCTCAACCGGGGAAAATGGTTTTTTCCTCCGGCCACAGGCTTATTAAAGACAGGGAAAAGCTTATTTTAACTGAACTGCCTTCAGAAATCGAAAATCAGCAATTTGAAATAGAAGAAAATGAAGAATTTGTTATGTTGCCAATTGGAACTTTTACATTTTCTGTAGTTAATGAGATAGAGGAGAGGGCAGAAAACTGCATTTATGTGGATCCCGATTTGCTTGATTACCCGTTAATTGTGAGAAAATGGCAAAAAGGCGACTACTTTTATCCTTTTGGAATGAAAGGAAGGAAAAAGCTTAGCGACTTCTTTAAGGACAAAAAATTATCTTTACCCGAAAAGGAAAACAGCTGGTTGCTGTGCTCGGGAGAAAAAATAGTTTGGGTGATCAACCAACGCGCCGATAACCGATTCGCTATAAATTCACCCGATCAGAAAATATTAAAAATCACCTGTAATTTATGAGGTATCTGGCAAGTCTGCTTTTATTAGTTTTAAGCTTCACTACAGCTAATGCTCAAATTTTCGATGACAACGATCAAAATTATCAATTTTCCAATCCCATAAGTTGGGAAGCTGAAGTAGAACAGGAGAATGATAGTATTTATAATCTAATTTTCACCGCTACCCTGGAAGAAGGCTGGCACCTCTATTCACAACAGGAAGCTGATATTGAGATCGCGCCAATTCCTACAAAATTCACCTATAATGATTCTATCGATGCCTTTGAGCTTATAGGCGAAACCGAAGAACCTGAATCTGAACCTTATTATGACGAGGTTTTTGGTGCCGACATCATTTATTTTGAAGATGAAGTAAGCTTTACTCAAAAAATTAAGGTAATTAACCCTGAGGAATCTGAAGTGGTTGCTGAAGTATATTTTTCAGTTTGTGATGATGAGCAATGTTTGCCTCCCGAGACAGAACGGTTTACCATATCACTTCAGGATATGCAGGTAACATCTGGCTTTACCGATCTTGAAGTCTCTGACCGGGATCAGGAACTTGCCGATGCCCTGGATATGAATCTTAAGGGTATGGAAGCCTACCACACCGAGGAAGAAGAGGGAAATAATTTTACAAATATATTCTTATTAGGATTTTTGGGTGGACTTATCGCTCTGCTTACACCTTGTGTTTTTCCTATGATTCCATTAACGGTTTCATTTTTTACAAAGGGAGCGAAGAACAAAAAGAAGGGAACTGTTAATGCAATTTCCTATGGTTTCTTTATTGTCCTGATTTACCTTTTACTCAGTCTACCTTTCCATCTTCTGGATAGTGTAAACCCTGAGTTGCTAAATAATATTTCAACCAATGTAAGCCTGAATATTCTCTTCTTTGTAATCTTTATAATTTTCGCTTTTTCTTTTTTTGGATATTACGAAATTACTTTACCCAGTTCCTGGAGCAGCAAGATGGATGATAAAGCTTCGAGCGTAGGAGGTTTTATTGGAATTTTCTTTATGGCTCTAACTCTGGCTCTTGTTTCCTTCTCCTGTACCGGTCCTATTCTGGGTTCTTTGCTGGGTGGTTCATTAACAAGTGACGGTGGAGCGATGCAACTTTCAGTAGGAATGGGAGGTTTTGGTCTTGCCCTGGCATTGCCGTTTGCACTTTTTGCACTGTTCCCTAACTGGTTAAATTCACTTCCAAAGAGTGGCGGATGGCTCAATACTGTTAAGGTGACTCTTGGTTTTATAGAACTTGGCCTTGCCTTTAAATTTCTATCTAATGCCGATCTTGTTGAGCACTGGGGAATTTTAAAAAGAGAGATTTTTATTGGGATATGGATACTTGTAGGGATCGGCCTTGTGGCTTATCTCTTCGGATTACTGCGTTTTCCACACGACGGGCCTAAGCAAAGAATAAGCAAAGGTCGTTTTGGGGTAGGCGTACTTGTACTTTTATTTGTAATCTATCTAATCCCGGGCCTCACAAACACCAGCCATGCAAACCTAAAACTGCTAAGTGGTTTTCCGCCACCATTATTTTACAGTGTTTATGATAAGGGTACCGAAGCTCCACTAGGTTTGAAGGCATACAAAGACTGGGACAAAGGTCTTGAAGCTGCTAAAAGGGAAAATAAGCCAATGATGATAGATTTCACCGGTTGGGCTTGTGTGAACTGCCGTAAAATGGAAGAGCAGGTTTGGAGTGAACCTGAGGTTTTTGAGACGATAAGAGATGATTATATTCTTATTTCACTCTATGTAGATGACCGGCTGGAGTTAGATGAAGATGAACAATTCAATTACATAAGGCCAAACGGAAGTATAAAGCCTATTAAAACTATTGGAGACAAATGGGCGACATTCCAAACAATTAATTTCCGAAATAACTCCCAACCTTTTTATGTACTGGTAGATCCTGAAGTAAATATGCTTCATGAGCCGGTTGGCTACATGCCCGATGCCGAGAAATACTATCAATGGTTGCAGGAAGGACTGGACAAATTTAAGGAGGACGGTATAAATTAAATTTTCTTTATGGTTATGCGGGTAATTTCTATCTTTAGGAACTTTTAAAATATATCCTAAAAATGAAATTACTCCATTCCTGTTTTATTGTATTATTTATAACCGGGCTAAGCCTGAACCTTTCGGCACAAACTGAAGAATTTAAGGTAAAAGATAATTACAATAAAACCGAAATAACTATCCCTATGCGGGATGGTGTGAAATTGCATACTACCATTTATTCACCCAAAGATACTTCTAAAGATTATCCAATTCTTATGCAGCGAACTCCATATAGTTCGCGTCCTTACGGAGAAGATCAGTTTCGTTCGCTTATAGGGCCCAATAAATTCCTGATGGAAGAAGGGAACATTATCGTTTATCAGGATGTGCGCGGCCGCTGGATGAGCGAAGGGAAATACGATAATATGAGGGCGTTTATTCCCGAAAAAACCGGAAATCAAACCGATGAATCCAGCGATACTTACGATACTATTGAGTGGCTTATAAATAATGTTGAAAACAATAACGGTCGGGTTGGGACCTGGGGAATTTCTTATCCCGGGCACTACGCGATAGCTTCTTTACTGGATGCCCATCCAGCCCTAAAAGCTGCCTCTCCCCAGGCAGGAATCGGGGATTTTTACTTTGATGACTTTCACCATAATGGAGCTTATCTTTTAAGCTACTGGAGAGCAACCGCCCTTTTTGGCTACCAGAAAGACGGTCCTACCGATGAAGCCTGGTATGAACTTCCCGGTCTCGGAACCCAGGATCAATACCAATTTTTCCTGGATGTCGGGCCATTGAGCAATCTTGATGAATATTATGGAGAAGACAATGAGTTCTGGCAACAGTTAAAAGAACATCCTAATTACGATGAATTCTGGCAGAGCCGCGGGATTATTCAGCATTTGGAAGATATAGAGCCGGCTGTGATGGTAGTAGGCGGACTTTTTGATGCTGAAGACTTGTATGGTCCCTTCGAGACTTATAAGAATATTGAAAAGCGAAGCGATAACTTCAATACTTTGGTGATGGGCCCCTGGAGCCACGGCGATTGGGCGCGCTTAACCGAAAGACAGGCTGTAGGAAATGTTTATTTTGGGGATAATCTTTCAAAAGATTATCAGCAGAATATAGAAACTAAATTCTTTAATCACTTTCTGAAAGGCGATGCAGAAGATAATCCCGGTTTGCCTGAGGCTTATTTATATGACACCGGGGAGCGCGAATGGAATACCTACGACCAATGGCCTCCAAAGGGTGAAGAAAGAGTGTTTTTCCTGGGTGATGACCAGAAACTTACCGATGAAGCTTCAGAAACAGAAAAGAGCTTTATAAGCGATGTAAAAAAACCGGTTCCTTATAATGATGAGATCAAGGCGGTTTTTACGCCACGGGAATATATGACGGGTGACCAACGCTTTGCTGCGAGAAGACCCGATGTGCTTATTTTTGAAACCGAACGCCTCGAGGAAGATATGAAACTTGCAGGTGAAATTGAAGCCATTTTACAGGTTGCCACCACCGGTACTGCTGCCGATTGGGTTGTGAAGGTAGTCGATGTATATCCTATGGATTCTGAGGATTATGAAGAAACTATGCCACATCAGGATATGGATAATTACCATATGATGGTGCGAAGTGAGGTAATGCGCGGGCGTTTCAGAAACAGTTTTGAAAATCCGGAGCCTTTCACTCCCAATGAAAAAACAGAAGTTGGTTTAAAGCTTCAGGATATCAATCATACTTTTAAGAAAGGTCATAAACTGCAAATCCAGGTGCAGAGTACCTGGTTCCCACTTATAGATCTCAATCCACAAACCTTTGTGCCTAATATTTTTGAAGCTTCAGAAGAAGATTTCAAGACACAAACCCATACTGTTTACGGCGATTCCAGGATTAAATTCACCGAATTAAAAAATTAACTTTTTAATGAATTTCAGAATTAAAAAACAATATATCATGATTCTTCTGCTGGGGGTTTTTGTTGCCTGCGGAAAAGAAAAAGACAGTTATTCGGAAGCTGAAATAGAAAAAGCATCAGCTGAACTTAACCAGTACTTTGAGAAGGAATTTCAGAAGGATGTTGACGATTCACCAATGTTACAAACGCGTTTAGGCGACAAAACAAATTACGGTAAGTGGGATGATCTTTCTCACCTTAAATATGCTGAAGATTTAAAAAAAGCGAAAAAACGTCTGGAATACCTTAAAAAGGTGGATGTTGAAGCTTTGAACGAAGAAACCCGCTTAAGCTATAGGTTGTATAAACAGCAAATTGAAAACGAGATCGCCGATTATGAGTATCGTTTTTACAA
>NZ_JBEPWD010000053.1:0-15472 GCF_041642575.1 Salegentibacter sp.
GATCTTTTTCCGAAAGCTCCTAAAACTATAGGTGCCTTATAATTTTTTCCGGAGGCTGTTTCAATTTCGAATTCCTTATCATTTTCAATCTTCACCTCAATTACTTCTTCAAATAAGACTTCAGCACCACTTTTTTTCGCCTTCTTCCAAAGGAAATTATCCATATTATACCTGCTTACACCCAAACCACCCAAAGGTAGGTTTGCTTTAATGCTGTTTCCTTTTCTGGTGCTATAAAAAAGTTCATTGATTTGGGGAGGATTCAGCTCCAAAAGGTCAATTTCCAGGGATTCTAAATAAGGGAGAATTTCTCTTGAAATATATTCACCGCAAACCTTGTGTTTTGGATATACCTCTTTTTCAAATACCTTCACTGGAACTCCTTTTCTGGAAAGGTGAATAGCAGCGGTAAGCCCTGCAAGTCCGCCTCCAATCACTATTACTTCGGGATGCTCCATGATTTGAATATACTTAAAACAAAAATAAAATCCCGGCCAGTAGCCGGGATTTAAGATAAAATTATAGTATGATAAGGCCTAATTCTGATCTTCTTCAGCGGCAGCCTTTCTTTTGGCTTCTTCTTTTAATTCTTCATTAGCTACAATGGCCAGCTCTACCCTACGGTTTTTAGCCCGACCATCTGCAGTACTGTTATCATATTTAGGCTGTAGTTCCCCATACCATTTGGTATCAAATCTTTCTCTGGCAAGACCTTCTCCCAATAAATAATTTGTAACGGCCTGGGCTCTGTTTTTTGAAAGGGTAAGATTATAACTTTCACTTCCGGTATTATCAGTATGCCCTTCCACAAGAATGTTGGAATCTGGGTATTCTTTAAAGATATCGGCTAACTTATTCAGAGTTTCCTTGGATCTTGAGTTGATATTATATTTTTCTGTATCAAAATAAACCCCACTGGATTCATCAAAAGTCACATTAATACCTTCTCCTACTCGTTCAACTTCAGCACCAGGAACTTCTTCTTCAATCCTTTGAGCCTGTTTATCCATTCGGTCTCCAATAATGGCACCGGCAGTTCCACCTACTACTCCACCAATTATGGCTCCAAGTGCAGTGTTTCCATCTCCGGTGTTATTCCCTACTACACCGCCAATTACGGCACCACCGGTTGACCCGATTACAGCACCTTTTTGTTTATTGCTAGCATTCTTTGTTGCTTCACAGCCAAACAACATTGTTGCGGCAAAGAGTAAAGCAAATATTCTATTAAATTGCATCTTCATATCTGTATTATTTAAATTAATTTTTAGAAAAGTTCATTCGAATCACAAACGGAGATCCATCCAGACTAACTGTTTGTTCCCAAACCATTTGCGTATCACTTAAAGATCTTAGATTCAACCTGAAACCTTGATCTCCCGTTGTAGATTTGTAATTCTCATCGGTTGGTTTAAGTAGGAAGTCATATATACCTTCCGGGGTATTTTCTTCGTCTATAGACCACATAAAATTGCGTTCTCCGCCATCACAGTTAATTCCCTGAACTCTATAAGTTCCGTGGTTATTGTTAGATACGAAATCCCAGGTACTTCCTTCAAAGCATTCGGCAGAGGCATCGTTCAATAAAGTTACATTAAACTCACCCGAACTATTAGGATAAGTTACGCTGGTTAATGTCCAGTCTCCATTAAAGGTTTTTCTGGCTTCTCTTGCGGTTTTACTTGGCCCACATGCGGTAACCAGCAATAAGGTGATAGATACTAGGACTAATAGTTTTTTCATGGTTTTGGTATTATATTAAATATAAAACCCAATGTAAGCTCTGGACTAGACCAAAAAAACACATTGGATTCAAGATTATAGTAGGTTAAATTATCTTCGGAATAAACGACTGATTAATGATATAACCAGAAGTACGATAAATATGTAAAAAATGATCTTGGCAATATCAGCGAAACCTTCTGCAATGCCTCCAAAGCCAAAAATAGCGGCCACTAAAGCAATGATTAAAAAAATAATGATTAAACGTACCATAATATTAGATTTATTGATTAGTTGTGAACTAAATTACAGTAGCAACCCAAGGTCAACAAAAGATTATTACTTATTTAACAATAGGTCCGTTAAGGTTTCTTAATAATGAGGAGAAACTGTTTAATTAATGCTAATATTCAATTAATTCTATAAGCTTGTTTCTAAATCTTTCCTTTGGAAGGAACTGTGATTCAAGTTGAGAAGCGAAGGGAACTGGGGTTTCCAGGCTCCCAACTCTGAACACCGGGGCGTCCAGGTATTCAAAACATTCTTCCTGAATTAAAGATGCTATCTCTGAGGCCACGCTACCAAATAAAGTGTCCTCGGTAAGTACCATGGCTTTACCTGTTTTTTTAACCGATTCAATAATAGCATCCTTATCCAGTGGTTGCAGACTTCTGAGATCAAGAAGATCAGCTTCGGAATAATTTAATTCATCCAAAATTTCCATTGCCCAGTGAACTCCTGCCCCATAGGTGATAATACTGATCTTTTCCCCTTCCCGAAGTAGAGAAGCTTTTCCGAAAGGCAAAGTATAGTAATCCGTAGGTACTTCCTGACGGATACTCCTATATAATGCCTTATGCTCGAAGAAAAGAACCGGGTTAGGGTCATTAAACGCAGTATTTAAAAGGCCTTTGGCATCATAAGGAAAAGCCGGATAGATTACTTTCAAGCCCGGTGTTTTGAGAAACCAGGCTTCATTGGTCTGGCTATGGAAGGGGCCCGCCCCTACTCCTGCTCCACAAGGCATTCTTATAACTACATCGGCATTTTGGTTCCAACGGTAATTGGTCTTCGCCAAATAGTTTACAATAGGATTAAAGCCGGAGCTTACAAAGTCGCCAAATTGCATTTCAACCATCGCCTTCATCCCGTTTATAGATAACCCCATTCCAGCACCAACCACAGCCGATTCACATATTGGTGTATTTCTTACTCTTTCGCTACCGAATTCAGAAAACAGGCCATCGGTGATCTTAAAAACTCCTCCATAATCGGCGATATCCTGACCCATTAAAACAAGGTCATTATGTTTTTCCATAGATTGTCTTACGCTCTCTGCAATTGCATCGATGAACCTTATTTCTTTTGTTTCTGATTTTGGTGCAACTTCTTCATAATCAAAATCTTTATAGACGTCATTTAATTCCCTTGTTTCATCAGCGGTAACCATGTCTTCTGAATAAGCCAGCTTCAGGTTGTCATTGATTTCGGCTTTAATCTCTGTTCTTAAAGCATTATCGGCCTCTTCATTTAGAATTCCCTCTCCCGTAAGATAATTTTTATAATTTACTAAAGGATCTTTTTCTGACCATTGCTGCATTAGCTCTTCCGGCACATATTTAGTTCCACTGGCCTCCTCATGCCCACGCATTCTAAAGGTTTTAAATTCAAGTAAAACCGGTCTGGGATTTTCACGTACACTTTTTGCAATTGCAGTAACGCGCTTATAAACTTCCGTGATATTATTTCCGTCTATAATATGAGACTCCATTCCATAACCTAAAGCACGATCTGCAATATCTTTACATCTATATTGCTCATTGGTAGGGGTAGAAAGGCCGTAGCCGTTATTTTCCACACAAAACAGCACAGGCAAGTCCCAAACCGAAGCGATATTTAGAGCTTCATGAAAATCTCCTTCACTGGTTCCTCCTTCCCCTGTGAAGACTGCAGTAAGTTTTTTCTCATTTCTTAATTTGTAGGCAAGTGCAATCCCATCTGCAACCCCTAGTTGCGGCCCTAAATGGGAAATCATTCCAACTATTTTGAATTCCTGAGTTCCAAAATGAAAACTTCGGTCACGACCTTTTGTGAAACCGTTCATTTTCCCCTGCCATTGAGAAAAAAGTCTATACAAAGGGATATCTCTTCCGGTAAAAACGCCAAGGTTCCTGTGCATGGGAAGTATATATTCATCTTTATGCAAAGCTTTGGTCACTCCAACGGAAATAGCTTCCTGCCCTATCCCACTAAACCATTTAGAGATCTTTCCCTGGCGCAATAAAATGAGCATTTTTTCTTCTATAAGCCTGGGCTTGAGCATCAGGCGATATAATTCGAATAATTCTGAATTGGAGAGCCCTTCATTGTTATAGGCTATTTTGGAAACTGTAGAGGTTTCTGTGGTCATGATCTGAGGATTTCTACTTCAAATGTAAATAAAATTCCTGCGCATTTATAATGCTAAGAAAAATATAAACGCTCGGCTTTTCCTTTAATTTTATTTAAATTCGCATGTTAACCTTATTTTAAAAATACCCAACAATGGCAATGAATAATATACCCAGCGTAAACCTGGCTGATTTCCTTTCGGACGATCCTAAGCGGAAACAAAAATTTGTTGATGAAATAGGCAAAGCCTATGAAGAAATTGGTTTTGTTGCTCTAAAAAATCATTTTTTAAGCGACGAGTTGGTAGAGGAACTTTATAAGGAAGTTAAGGCATTTTTTAACCTTCCCCTTGAAATAAAAAAGAAATACGAAATCGAAGGTCTTGCGGGACAAAGAGGTTATATTTCCTTCGGAAAGGAACATGCTAAAGGAAAAAAAGAAGGAGACCTTAAAGAATTCTGGCATTTTGGTCAGGAGCCTGCTGAAGATTCCAATTTAATAGAAGAATATCCTGAAAATGTACAGGTTGAAGAATTAAAGGATTTTAATCATGTAGGTATGGAAGCCTACCGCATGCTTGAGAAAACAGGAATTTATGTGCTGCGTGCTCTGGCACTTTATATAGGTCTTGATGAACATTATTTTGATCATTGGGCCAGTAATGGAAACAGTATTTTAAGACCAATACACTACCCTCCTATTAACGAAGAACCTAAAGGAGCTGTAAGAGCAGGAGCTCATGGCGATATTAATCTTATAACGCTCTTGATGGGCGCCTCAACCGGAGGACTTCAAGTATTAAGAAAAGACGGGGAATGGATAGATGCTATTCCACAGGAAGATGAATTGGTTATTAATGTAGGAGATATGTTGGAGCGTCTTACCAACAATAAACTCCGTTCTACCATTCACAGGGTGGTTAATCCTCCCAAGGAGGAATGGGACAAACCGCGATACTCCATACCGTTTTTCATGCATCCGCGAAGTGAAATGCCGCTAAATTGTCTTGAAGAATGTATAGACGAAGATCACCCAAAACAATATGAAGACATCACCGCTGGAGAGTTTTTGCACCAACGACTTGTGGAAATAGGTCTCGCTAAAAAATAAAGTTATGGCAAAGAAAAAGATGGGACTCGAAGATCTGGGAGGTTTCGTTTTTTCAACCAACGATAATTTTACTGAAGACGAATATCAACAGGAGGAAAATACTGAAATTTTAAAGCCTGGAGAACAACGTCTCGAAGCCCATTTCAGCAATAAAGGTCGTGGCGGAAAAACCGTGACTATTATAAAAGGTTTTGAAGGTCCCGAGGAAGATTTAATAAAACTTGGAAAAAAACTAAAAAAAAGCTGTGGTGTGGGCGGCTCGGTTAAGGATGGAGAGATCATCATCCAGGGAGATGACCGTGAGAAGATTATGAAATTGCTTCAAAAGGACGGATATAAGGTCAAAAGGGTTGGTGGTTAAGTCCACTACCCTTTTTTTAATTAGCAGCTATGGAAGGTACCGCTTTGCATATCACCAATGGTGACGGACTTACTGAAAAAATGTTGAGTCTTAATTTACCTGGACAGGTAATTGTCTGGCGTGAAATGTTATGTGAGGGACCAACCGTGCAGGAAGTTGGCAGCCGGGAATTTATTAAGCAACGAAAAAAATTTCTGAAACAAACCTATGCTATTTCTTCGGAAGATTATGAAGAGAAATTTCTTTCGCAATTAAAACTTCTCAGGGCAGCTAAGAATTATGATTACATAGTCCTTTGGTTTGAATTTGATCTTTTTTGTCATATTAATATGCTTGCTGCCATTAGTTATTACCTTGATCATAAAGAAAATAAGCCTTTTTTTCTGGTATGCAGTAAAAAACTAAAGGGAGAGGATGAGCTAAAACCGCTTTCCAATCTCACACAAAAACAACTGCTTAAACATTACGAAAAAAGGATCCCTCTAAATTCGGAGGATATCGAAATTGCACAACTAATATGGGAGCTGTATTGTGGGAATGATCCTATGAAGCTTAAACAACAAATAAAGACCAACTCTAATTTTGAGTATCTGTCCAGTTGCATCAGAGCACATATTGAACGTTTCCCTAACTCAAGCTCAGGATTGAATAGCCTGGAGCAAAACGTATTAGAACTGATTACCAAAAACAATATCACTTCAGAGAATCAATTGCTTGGTTATGCGCTTCAATATCAGGGGTATTATGGTTACGGCGATCTTCAGATGCAGCGTTTAATAAATAAGCTGAGAGATTTTTTTCAGCTTAAAGATGAAAAGATCGTGCTTACAGAAAAGGGTGAATTAGCCCTTGACAAGAAAAAGAATTTCTACAGCGAACTAAAAAATGAAGATTATTTTGGTGGAGCCAGGATGTATGATTATTTATACGATTCTGATTCCCACCGTTTATTAAAATTATAGAATGAAAATAAAAGCCTCAGAATTAATATTAAATAAAAACGGTAGTATTTATCACCTAAACCTGCTTCCGGAACAAATAGCCGAAACAATTATTACTGTTGGAGATCCAAACCGTGTTGAAAGAGTTTCACGACACTTCGAAAAGATAGAGCATAAAATTGAAAAAAGAGAGTTTCACACTCAGACGGGTTATTATAAAGGGAAACGTTTAAGTATCGTTTCAACGGGAATTGGACCGGATAATATTGATATTGTCTTTAATGAACTCGATGCCCTTGCCAATATCGATTTTAAAACACGTAGCCCAAAGGAAAGATTAACCAAACTCAATTTAATTAGAATAGGCACTTCTGGGTCAATTCAGTCTGAAATACCTGTGGATTCTTTTCTTATAAGTGAAAATTCAATTGGTTTTGATGGAGTCCTGCACTTTTATAAAAGTGAAAACATCCAGGACCATGATTATGCCAGGGCATTTATGGAGCACCTTAACTGGTTTGAAAAGAAGGCCAGTCCTTATGTGGTGCCCGGAGATCAGGAATTAGTAGCAAAACTCTCTTCGCCTGGAGTTTTTAAGGGTACGACGGCTACAAACATCGGGTTTTACGGTCCGCAGGGAAGAGTTCTTAGACTTGCGCTTCAGGATGATTCTATGAATGATAAGATTGCGTCATTCTCTTATAAAGACTCCAAAATTACCAACATGGAAATGGAAACGTCTACTATGTACGGCCTGGCCAAATTACTGGGACATCGGTCACTTTCCATGAATGCCATTATTGCCAACCGGGCTAATGGAACGTTCTCAAAAGATCCAAAAAAAGTGGTAGATGAGCTGATAGTTTACACCCTGGATAAGCTTGTTGAATAAGCTTATTTAACAGAACATTAGAAACAGCACCAGAGCCTTATTTGTAATTTTAGATAAATAATTAACCTATGCTAGATACTTCTGAAGACCTCCCATTAATTCACCGGGACCTTAACTGGCTGAGTTTTAATGAGAGAGTATTACAGGAAGCCGAAGATAAGATTAATCCGCTTTATGAACGTATTCGTTTTTTAGCAATATTTTCTTCAAATCTGGATGAATATTTTCGGGTTAGAGTATCTCAATTAAGACAAATAAAAAGAGTAGAAAAAAGTATACGTAAAAAACTCGACCTCAAACCCAGCAAGATCACCAAACAGATCATTGAAGAAGTTAAAAAACAGCAGGATAAATTTGGAAATATCTATTATAAACAAATCATTCCGGAACTTGCAGAACACGGCATCAATATAATTGATTTTCATCACTTTAATGAGCCTCAGAAGAAATTCATTTCTGAATATTTTAAGCAAAATATTGAAACACATCTCACTCCAAGACTTATTGATCTAAAAAAAGAGAATGAACTTTTTCTAGAGAATTCAGTCCTGTATTTTATAGTGACGTTTATAGATAAAAATGAACTTGGAGTTGTAAATCTACCGGTAGAAATTTGCGGAAGGTTCATTAATCTTGAAAATGTAGGGGAAGCTGTTTATCTCACGTATTTAGATGAAGTACTTAGAAGTGAACTGGCTTATGTATTTCCAGGGAAGGAAATTACGGGTATTTATGAGGTAAAACTCTCCCGTGATGCCGAACTTTATATTGAAGATAAATACACAGGAGAATTGGCCGAAAAGATCTACGAATCCCTTGCCCAGCGAACCGACGGGCAACCAACCCGCCTATTGTACGACTCCGAAATGCCTTATGAAGTTCAGAAAAAAGTAAGGAAATTGCTCGGCCTGGGAAAAATAGATATGATGCCCGGCGGCCGATATCACAATTTTAAAGATTTCTTTTCATTTCCCGATCCTACTAATAATCCGGACCTCCATTATGAAAAGTTGTCCCCAATAAAACATAAGGTACTGGAGATTAGCAAAGATTATTTTAAAACCATAACAGAAAAAGATCAATCTGTTCATTTTCCTTATATGTCTTTTAAATATGTGGAAAATTTCCTGGAGCAGGCAGTTTCTGATAAGAATGTTACCGATATCAAGATCTCCCTCTACCGGGTTGCCGACGAATCAAAGCTAACAACTTGTTTACTACAGGCTCTGGAAAACGGGAAAAAGGTTACCGTTTTCGTTGAAGCAAAAGCCCGTTTTGATGAAGAAAACAATATCATATGGGGTAGAAAATTTGAAGAAAAAGGTGCTAATGTAATTTATAGTTATCCCAGAATAAAGGTTCATTCAAAGGTCATGTTGGTTTCCCGTCTTGAAAATGGAGGTACAACCAATTACGCCTATATCGGTACCGGGAATTTTAATAGTGAGACTTCAAAGATCTACTGTGACCATGCCATTTTTACCGCAAATAAGAACATCACAAAAGAACTATCAAGACTTTTTAAAGTTCTTGAAGGCGATTTGATAATTCCCCGGGAAAAGAATTTACTTATCTCCCCCTTTTCCACGAGGCAACATTTTAGTAAACTCATTTATAATGAAATAGAGAATTCCAGGGAAGGAAAAAAGGCTAAAATTACCGCAAAAATGAATAGCCTTGAAGATCCGGAATTAATCGAATTGCTTTATAAAGCCAGTCAGGCTGGAGTGGAAATCCGGCTTTTGGTGAGAGGTTTCACCTGTCTTATTCCCGGAGTTAAAGGTCTTAGTGAGAATATTTACATAACAAGTATTGTAGATCGCTTCCTGGAACATGGACGGATCTATGTTTTTGAAAATTCCGGTGATGAATTGATCTTCTTCGGAAGTGCCGACTGGATGACCCGTAATCTGGATAGGCGCATTGAGGTTCTTGCGCCAATTTTTGACAAAGATATAGCTCGGGAGTTTAAAGAGATCCTTGAAATTCAACTTAATGATAATGTAAAGGCACGAATTCAGGATGAAGAAGAAAGCAATACATATATAAAAGCTAAAAAGGGTGAAAAAGAAATAAGATCACAATACGAAATCTATAATTACCTCAAGAAAAAGCACAAAATATGAAAACCATAAAAGTTGGCGGCGTTCCCGAACATTTTAATTTTCCCTGGCATGTATGCATAGAGGAAGAAAAATTTCGCGATAAAGGAATAAATGTGATCTGGAAGGATTTTCCCGGAGGTACAGGTGCTATGAATAATGCATTACGTTCCGGAGAAATTGATGTGGCCGTTATTCTTACGGAAGGGATCATTAAAGATATTATAGCAGGCAATCAAAGCAGGATTTTACAAACTTATATTGGTTCTCCCCTTATTTGGGGTATTCACGTTGCTGCGGGATCTGAATATAATTCTATTGGAGAACTTAAGGGAACCAAAGCCGCAATAAGCCGTTATGGAAGTGGTTCTCATTTAATGGCATTTGTAAATGCTGAAAGGCATAAATGGGATATTAAAAAAGACCTTCATTTTGAGGTAGTGAATGATATTGATGGAGCCGTTAAGGCACTGAAAGAAAACAAAGCCCAGTATTTCATGTGGGAACATTTTACCACAAAACCCTTGGTTGATAATCGTACCTTTCGTCTGGTAGCCGATTGCCCTACGCCCTGGCCATGTTTTGTGATCGCCGCCAGTGAACATGCTTTAAAGTACAATCCGGAAAGACTTAAAACTATGCTTGAAGTTTTAAACGAAGAAACTTTTTACTTTAAGACCAAACCTGATCTTGTAAATATTCTTTCCGATAGATACAACCAAAAACCGGAGGATATCAAAAAGTGGCTGGATGTTACTACCTGGAGCCAGGAACAAATAAGCGAGGCCGATGTAGAATCAGCTCAGAATAAACTCCTGGAACTTGAACTTATCCCGAAGAAATTAAAATACCCTCAACTGGTTTCAGATTTATAGCTGCTACCAATCAATAGGTTTTTTTCCGTTTTCCCTGAGATATTCATTGGTTTTGCTGAAGTGTTTATTTCCAAACCAGTAACCACGGTTAGCGCTTAATGGGGAAGGATGTCCACTGGTTAAGACCAGATGTTTAGACTGGTCTATTAGTTTAACTTTCTTTTGAGCGTAACCACCCCACAGCAAAAAAACAACATTTTCTTTTTTTTCTGAAATAACGCTGATAACACTATCTGTAAACTTTTCCCAACCTTTTTTCTGATGAGATCCTGTTATTTTAGCTCGCACGCTTAGGGTTGCATTTAACAGTAAAACGCCCTGATCTGCCCAGCGTTCCAGGTTTCCGGAGAAAGGAACAGGTTTATTCACATCGTCCTCAATTTCCCTGAAAATATTTTTAAGTGAGGGTGGAAAATTCACTCCATCATTAACCGAAAAACAGAGACCGTGCGCTTGCCCGGGATTTGGATAAGGATCCTGTCCCAAAATAACCACTTTTGTATCTTCGAAGGTAGAATGCCGGAACGCATTAAAGATTAAATCCTGCGGAGGGAAACAAGTGTTTTCTTGATATTCCTGGGTGACGAATTGGAGTAAATTTTGAAAATATTCTTTCTGAATTTCTTCTTGTAATTCCTTTTTCCAGTCGGGTGGTAAGTCTGGCTTCATTTTAATTAAGTAAATTTGCAGCACCTCAAAAGTAGGGAAATTATTCTATGATTAAAATTGCACCTAAAAGCCTTATTGACCTTGAATTTCCGGTGGTTTGCAACCAGATTTCGGAACTGTGTATCACAGGATTGGGAAAGGAAAAAGCCCTGAAAATTCAGCCTTTTCCTTCTTACTCCAAAACTATTTTTGGCCTTAACCAAACCAACGAATATTTAAGTTCCAAAACGCGGGAAAGTCGTATTCCGAATCATGGTTTCGATGCTGTGAATAAAGAACTAAGAATGCTGGAGATCGAAGAGGCTATCCTGGAAGTTGGAAGCTTCAGAAAAATCGCCTGCCTTTCTGAAACTGTGAATACTCAGCTTAAGTTTTTCAAAAAGTTTCAGGAATATTATCCCAGTCTTTACCAAACCACTTCAGAAGTTGAATATACCACTGAAATTATCGATAAAATTGGCAAGGTGATCGATAAGTTTGGCGAGGTGAAAGATGATGCCTCTCCCCTTTTGCAATCGGTTAGAAGATCTATTAATTCAGTAAAAGGTCAAATCAATTCGAGCTTTGCCAAAGCGCTTTCCACTTATCACTCCTACGGCTATCTTGATGAAATTCGGGAAAGCGTAGTGGAAAATGTACGGGTGCTGGCTGTAAGTGCCATGCATCGCCGCAAAGTGAAAGGTGGAATTCTGGGAAACTCCAAGACCGGTAGTATAGTTTATATTCAACCCGAAGCAACCTACCAGTTCACCCGCGAACTCAATAACCTGGAGTACGAAGAAAAAGAAGAGATAAAGCGAATTCTTAAGGAATTAACCGAATTCATAAGGCCGTACAAAACATTGCTACAGGAATATCAGGAGCTTCTAAGCGAGATAGACCTCATTGCTGCAAAATCGAAATATGCCGAAAATATAAACGGGGTATTACCTAAAATATCCAAGGAAAGAGAACTTCAGTTAAAAGATGCCTATCACCCACTTCTCTATTTGAGCAATAAAAAGAAGGGAGATAAAACCTATCCCCAAAGCATTGAACTTGCCAGAGATAATCGAATTATAGTTATTTCGGGACCAAATGCGGGTGGAAAAAGTATAACCCTAAAAACCGTTGGACTGCTTCAGCTTATGATTCAAAGTGGGATTCTTATTCCGGTACATGAATACAGTCGGGTTTGCTTGTTTGATAAGATCTTAACCGATATTGGGGATAATCAATCTATAGAAAACCACCTGAGCACCTATAGTTACCGGCTTAAGAACATGAATTATTTTCTTCGGAAATGCGATGACAAAACGCTGTTCCTCATCGATGAATTTGGTACTGGTAGTGATCCGGAGCTAGGCGGTGCCCTGGCAGAAACTTTTCTCGAGGTTTTTTATGAAAAGGAATCCTTCGGAATTCTAACTACGCACTATGCTAATTTGAAAAAACTGGCCAATGAACTGCCGGATATGAGTAACGCGAATATGTTATTCGATTCCCAGAGCCTTGAGCCTATTTATAAGTTACAGGTGGGAGAAGCAGGAAGTTCATTTACTTTCGAGGTTGCTCAGAAAAACGGCATTCCTTACAGCCTTATTAATCGTTCCCGGAAGAAAGTGGAGAAAGGAAAGATAAGGTTTGACAGGAGTATAGCAAAGCTTCAAAAGGAACGATCAAAACTTCAGAAAACAACAGATTCCCTTAAAACAAAGGAACAAAAGGCAGCTAAAGAAAAAGACAAGTTAGAGGAAACCAATACCAGGATTCAGCAGAAACTGGAGAGTTACCAGGAACTTTATGATAGCAATCAACGCTTAATCTATATTGGACAGAAAATTAACGACATTAGCGAAAAGTATTTTCAGAATAAAAAGAAAAAAGATCTTATAGCAGAATTTCTGAAATTTGTGGAGATAGAAAATTCCAAGCGTACAAAAGAAACCAAAAAGCAACAGCAGGCCAAAAAGGCTAAAGAGAAAAAAGTTCAGGAGGAAGTCAAGAAAAAAGTTGAAGTAATTCGGCAGAAGAAGAAAGAGGAAAAATCCAAAATGACAGAAGCTGAACGAAAAGCCGCTGAAAAACCTAAGATCACCCCAAAATTAGGAGACCGGGTTAGATTAGAAGACAGTAAATCGGTTGGGACATTAGATAAAATTGAAAAAGGAAAAGCCACTGTTAATTACGGGATGTTCACAACCCAGGTAGACCTGGAGAAACTGGAATTGGTGCAGGCAATGAAGAAAAAATAATTATGGAAATACCAAAGGATAAAAAGATCGTGCTTTTTGATGGGGTTTGTAACCTGTGCAATGGCGCCGTAACCTATATTATAAAACACGATAAAAAAGATGTTTTCAGGTTCGCTTCTCTTCAAAGTGAGCTTGGCAGGCAGTTGGTTTCAGAAAGAGGGATGGACCCCGATGATCTGGATACTATTGTTTTAATTGAACCCGGAGTCGCCTATTACAGGAAATCTACCGCAGCCCTGGAAATTTCCAAAGACTTATCTGGTGGGGCTTCTTTGCTTCAATATTTCTGGTTTATCCCGGAAAGCCTTAGGGATGGAATCTATAACCTGGTTGCCAATAACCGCTATAAGTGGTATGGCAAAAAGGAAAGTTGTATGATCCCAACCCCCGAATTAAAAGCTAAATTTCTTGATTAAGCTTTTTCTTCCGCAGGGATATTCTCAGGATGGTAGTTATCATCCCATTCCTTCACGTTTGGCGGTCCCATTTTATCCACAGATTTTGCCACCATTAAAGAAACTGCTGCATCTCCGGTAACGTTCACCACAGTTCTGCACATATCCAACGGCCTGTCTACTGCGAAAATAAGCGCAAGACCTGCTTCAGGAATCCCTGCCTGGGCCAATACAATAACCAGCATTACCATTCCCGCTCCAGGAACAGCAGCCGATCCGATTGAGGCCAGCGTGGCTGTAGCAATAATTCCGAGTTGCGCACCTATACTAAGGTCCATTCCAAAAGCCTGGGCGATGAAAACTGCTGCAATCGCCTGATAAAGGCTGGTTCCATCCATGTTGATAGTTGCGCCAATAGGAAGAACAAAGCTCGTTACCTCCTGGTGCACTCCCATATGTTCTTCTACTCTTTCCATAGTAACTGGCAAGGTAGCTGCGCTGGAACTGGTTGAAAAGGCCAGCAATTGTGCGGGAGCTATACCATTCATAAAGAATGAAGGTGTATTTTTTGTAAATATCCAAACCAAAAGAATGTAAACGCCAACCATTAAAGTAAGACCAATCAATACAGTAATTCCATACATTGCAAGGGCCGCAAAAAGATCGGCGCTTGGTGACTCTACTACCAAGGCGGCAAGAAGGGCGAAAACACCATAGGGTGCTGCAAGCATTATGAGGTCGATCATCTTCAGAATAACCTCGTTAAAACCGTCAAAGAAATCTTTAACCGGTTTTGCAGTTTTTTCAGGAATAAGAATTAGTCCTATTCCGAAAAATATTGCGAAGAAAATTACTTGTAGCATATTGGCATTATCACCGGCTGCTGCAAAAATGTTTTCAGGAACCAGGTCTTCGAGAGCCTGCAGTGGCCCCGCTTCTCTTTGTTTTTCAGCATCGGCGATCTTACCGGAAGCATCTGCTTCATAACTCGTAATAAGATCTCGTTGTGTTTCCTCCGTAATCGCATTTCCAGGTTTGATTAAATTCACCATGGTAAGACCAATAACTACAGCGATAAGGGTGGTGCCTATATAAATTCCAATAGTCTTTGTCCCCATTTTGGAGAGCTTGGAGATGTCTTTGAGATCTGAAATTCCTTTGATAAGGG
This sequence comes from Salegentibacter sp., assembly GCF_041642575.1. NCBI lineage: Bacteria > Pseudomonadati > Bacteroidota > Flavobacteriia > Flavobacteriales > Flavobacteriaceae > Salegentibacter > Salegentibacter sp. Next base: position 14,861 of record NZ_JBEPWD010000053.1, read on the forward strand.
AACCCAAAATAAGCGGCACTGCAATGAGCTTAAGGGCATTGATGAAAATTGTTCCGAAAGGTTTGATCCAGTCGCTTACAAATTCTGATCCCCAGCTGAAATTGGTAAGGATGAGCGCGAAAACGACCCCGGCTGCCATTCCTAATAAAATCTGCCAGTGCAGTGCAAGTTTCTTCATAATTTTTCTATTTCAAATTTGGGTTATAGTTTAGATATTTTATTCTGAAGCCAGAAGTCTGCAATAACAAGGGCTGCCATAGCTTCTACGATAGGTACAGCCCTGGGAACAACACAAGGATCGTGACGGCCTTTCCCCTGCATTTCAACAGTTTCGCCATCAGCATTTATAGTTTCCTGGTTTTGCATAATCGTTGCCACGGGCTTAAAGGCAACATTAAAGTAAATATCCATTCCATTGGAGATCCCTCCTTGCACACCTCCGCTTAAATTGGTCTTGGTAGAACCATCAGAATTAAAGATATCGTTATGTTCACTCCCCTTCATTTTGGTACCTTCAAAGCCACTGCCATACTCAAATCCTTTCACGGCATTAATAGATAACATGGCTTTTCCCAATTCGGCATGAAGTTTATCGAACACAGGTTCCCCAAG
>NZ_JBEPWD010000054.1:0-15388 GCF_041642575.1 Salegentibacter sp.
AGACTTTCTTCCTGGATCTTTCCGCGCTGGTACATGGTTTCCATGGCACCAAGCACTCCTCCCCTTTCAGTGATGCGATCAAATTCTAAAAGAACTGCTTCCTCTACGAGATCGGTAAGCTCTTCGATAATGAAAGATCCCTGAATTGGATTTTCATTTTTGGTCAAGCCTAATTCTTTATTAATGATAAGCTGAATAGCCATTGCCCTTCTTACTGAAGCTTCGGTTGGTGTGGTTATGGCTTCATCGTATGCATTGGTGTGCAGCGAATTACAATTATCATAAATAGCGTAAAGCGCCTGAAGTGTGGTCCTGATGTCGTTAAAATCGATCTCCTGGGCGTGCAGCGATCTTCCCGACGTCTGAATATGATATTTCAGCATTTGAGCCCTTGAATTAGCGCTGTATTTCAATTTTAAAGCCTTGGACCAGATCTTTCTGGCAACTCTACCAATCACCGCATATTCCGGATCTACGCCATTGGAAAAGAAGAAAGAAAGGTTTGGCCCAAATTTATTGATGTCCATTCCGCGGCTCAGATAATATTCCACGTAGGTGAAGCCGTTTGCCAGGGTAAAAGCCAGCTGGGTAATTGGGTTGGCTCCTGCTTCGGCAATATGATATCCTGAAATAGAAACTGAATAAAAATTACGCACTTTTTCCCTGATAAAATATTCCTGTACATCTCCCATTAAACGCAAGGCGAATTCCGTAGAGAAAATACAGGTGTTCTGCGCCTGGTCTTCCTTCAGGATATCAGCCTGCACTGTTCCCCGTACTACGCTAATGGTTTTTTCTTTTATTTCTGAATAAACTTCTGCCGGAAGAACCTGGTCACCGGTTAATCCAAGCAGCATAAGGCCAAGGCCATTATTGCCTTCGGGAAGTTCACCACGATACACCGGTCTGTCTATATTTCTGTCGTCGTAAAGTTCTTTAAGTTTGGCTTCAACTTTATCTTCCAGGCCATTTTCCTTAATGTATTTCTCACATTGCTGATCAATGGCGGCATTCATAAAAAACCCGAGCAGCATAGGAGCCGGACCGTTAATGGTCATACTCACCGAGGTAAAAGCATCGGCCAGATCGAATCCTGAATACAATTTCTTTGCATCATCCAAACAACAAATAGAAACTCCCGAATTTCCGATCTTTCCGTAGATATCAGGACGATGGTCCGGATCGTTTCCGTAGAGTGTAACCGAATCAAAAGCGGTAGATAGTCGCTTAGCCGGAAGCCCCAGACTCACATAATGGAAACGCCTGTTGGTACGCTCCGGCCCACCTTCTCCGGCGAACATTCTGGTAGGGTCTTCCCCCTGACGTTTGAATGGATATAAACCTGCGGTATATGGGAATTCTCCCGGCACATTTTCCTGCAAACACCACTTTAGAATATCTCCCCAGGCCTTGTATTTTGGCAGGGCAACCTTAGGTATTTGAGTATGCGAAAGGGACTCGGTATGCGTGTCTATATTGATCTCCTTATCACGAACCTTGAAACTGTAAACAGGCTCCCGGTATTTGGTAACCTTTTGCTGCCAGCCAAGAATCGTTTCCCAGTGATGAGGATCGAGGTCCATTTTAACCCTGTCAAATTCGGCAAACAAAAGTTTCATGAGGTTTTTCTGAGATTCCTCTGTGCTTTCAAGGATCTCATCCTGTTCAATCCCGTATTTATTAAGATATTTTTCTTGTTCTTTATCCAGCTCCATTCCGGAAACCGATTCTATAGTTTTGAAAATTCCATAGAGTTTTTGAGCAACTTCAGCTTCGTTGGTAGCTTTTTCGTCATAAGCCCTGTTATTCTCTGCAATTTCAGAAAGGTAACGGGTACGTTTTGGAGGGATAATGAAAATTTTCTCGCTCATTTCTGCGGAAACCTCAAAGTCAGATTTAAGATCAACTTTGGTCTTTTCCACGATCTTGTCCATAATCTCACGGTAAAGCGTATTCATCCCGGGATCGTTGAACTGCGACGCAATGGTTCCAAAAACCGGAAGATTATCAGGTTTTTCATCCCAGAGCTGGTGATTGCGTTGGTATTGTTTCTTAACATCACGAAGGGCATCCTGGGCCCCGCGTTTGTCGAACTTATTGATCGCCACCAGATCTGCAAAATCCAGCATATCGATCTTTTCCAGTTGGGTAGCAGCTCCAAATTCTGGAGTCATTACATACAGGGAAACATCAGAATGATCCAGGATCTCAGTATCGCTTTGTCCAATTCCGGAAGTTTCCAGGATAATCAAATCGTATTCGGAAGCCTTTAATACTTCAACCGCTTCTGCTACATGTTTGGAAAGCGCAAGGTTAGACTGCCTGGTTGCCAGCGAGCGCATGTAAACACGGGAATTATTGATCGAATTCATCCTGATGCGGTCTCCCAACAGGGCCCCTCCGGTTTTTCTCTTTGAGGGATCTACAGAAATTATCCCAATATTTTTCTCAGGAAAATCCAGGAGAAATCTGCGAACCAGTTCATCAACAAGGCTTGATTTTCCCGCCCCACCGGTACCGGTAATCCCCAGTACAGGAATTTCGCTATTTTCCAACTGCTTCCTTAAAGGCTCAAAATGCTGAAGAAAGGTATCGTGTTCATTTTCTGCAAGAGAGATAAGCCTGGCAATGGTATTAACATCCTTATTTTTCAGTGATTCTGAAACAGACTTTTCAGCATCAAGATCAGAATGAGCTTCATCGGCCATTTTCACCATATCGTTGATCATCCCCTGAAGCCCCATCTCACGCCCATCATCGGGAGCATAAATTCTGGTAATACCGTAATCCATCAATTCCTTGATCTCTTCAGGAAGGATCACTCCGCCTCCCCCACCAAATATCTTGATGTGGCCTGCGCCTTTCTCCCGGAGCAGGTCATACATATACTTGAAATATTCAATATGACCACCCTGGTAGGAGGTCATCGCAATTGCCTGAGCGTCCTCCTGGATCGCACAGTTTACCACCTCTTCAACACTGCGATCGTGCCCAAGATGAATCACCTCAACGCCGGTAGACTGAATGATGCGGCGCATGATATTGATGGCGGCGTCATGCCCGTCAAAGAGAGAGGCTGCGGTTACAATTCTTATTTTATTTTTAGGTTTATATGGGCTCTGTTGTTCCATTTGTAATGATATCGAATTTTAGGTTCCGCAATTTACGAAAATCACAAAGAAATTAGAGTTGGATTAAAGTTTTTCAGATTTCTTTAATTATTGCGGAAATTACCTTTAAAAAGAGCAGCAGTCATTACTGATAGTTTAGACTGGATTTTATTGATACCTTTGAACTAAAATCCAGATCATGAAAAAGTTATTTGTCCTTTTTAGTATTTTCAGTTTTTATTCCTGTGCCGAATTGCAACAAATAGCGTCGGAATACCCCGTTGGGGTTAGCGATACCGAAATAGCTTCCGGGCTGAGACAGGCACTTGATTTTGGGATAGATAAACAGGTAACCAAACTTACTGAAGAAAACGGGTTTTACAGTAATGAACTCGTAAGGATCGGACTTCCGCCGGAATTGCAAAAAGTGGATAAAACTCTGAGGGATGTTGGCCTGGATGCCCTTGCCGATGAAGGTTTGAAAGTATTAAACCGTGCTGCCGAGGAAGCCGTTAAAGAGGCAACCCCCATTTTTGTAAATGCGGTAAGAGAAATCACCTTTTCTGATGCCCGCAACATTTTACTGGGAAGCGAGACCGCCGCAACTATGTATCTTACCAATAAGACCGAAACTAAACTATATAATAGTTTTAACCCGGTCGTTAAGGAGTCCCTGGATAAAGTTGGAGCAACTGAAGTTTGGAGCAATATAATTAACAGGTACAACAACCTGCCCTTAACCAGTAATGTAAATCCCGATCTTGCTGATTATGTTACGAATGAAGCTCTTGAAGGAGTTTACACCATGATCGCCATAGAAGAAAAAGACATCCGGGAAAATGTGGCTGCCAGAAGCACAGCCTTACTAAAGAGGGTTTTTTCGCTCCAGGATTAATATTTGTTAGGTTTTGTCCTAATTTTTTAACACTTATAGCCTCTTATCACCTTATTTTACAATAAGCTTAACCAGAACTTAGCACAACTTAAGTCAGGCTCAATCTATCTTTGTACACGAAAGGAGGATGGAATGTTTAAGATTGAGGATGCTATGTTTAAGATTTTTGAAACAAGGACAAAAGAGGAATGCATGTGTGATAAGTATAAACAGCTTATGTACCGTGCCTATAAACTCGCATTAACCGATAAGGAAGAAAGTGATAGATTAAATGAAAAAGCCAGAAAAATACTGAACGAACTTCAAAGAATGGAATACGATAAAATAGACCATTAAAAGTTCAGGTTTTTAAAGTATTCTATCGCGTATAGCAAGCGGGAGCCATACCAGCTAAAATATTCCCCGTCTACCAGTATTATTTCCGCCCCGGTATTTTCAAAAAACTCAATATGTTTTTCAGAAAAAGGATAAGGCTCTGATGATAGCAAGATCAAATCAGGTTTTCTTTCTTTTAATTCTTCAAGACTTGTTACCGGATATCGATCCTCACGGTAAACATTTTCAACATTATTCAACTGCAATAGAGTATCGATAAACGTGCTTTTTCCAGCAATCATTATAGGGTCTTGCCAAATTAGATAAGCAACTTTTTTTGTGGGTTTACCTTTATTAATCTCCTTTAATGTTGAAATTTTCTTCCGGATGGAATTCACCATCGTTTTAGCCAGCTCTTCCCGGTTAAAAAGCTGTCCATACTGAAACATCATCTCAAAAGCATCTTCAATTTCGTTGATATCTGAAACATGCACGGGAGCAATTTTTTCCAAAGCTTCCACCATTTCAGGAGTATTCTCCTCTTTATTGCATAAAATGAGATCGGGCTGTAGGTCTTTAATTCGGTTTATATGAACCTGCTTGGTTCCCCCCACGACCTTTTTTGTTTTCCGAAGATATTCCGGGTGAACACAGAATTTAGTGATCCCTGCCAGTTTTTCTTCCAGTCCCAGGTCGATAAGAAGTTCGGTTTGGCTGGGTACAAGAGACACGACCCGCTGCGGAACTCCATCTAATACAATCTTTCGTTGAAGCTGATCCCGCAATTCCATAAAAACCTGTTTAAAGCTGCCTTAATTCCTCGGCCATTTGTCGCTGAAGAATTTCAGCTTTAGCACCGGCTATTTCAGCAAAATTTGAAGATTCGGAAGCATAAATGATCTTTCTTGAAGAGTTCACCAAAAGCCCCACATTTTTGCTCAAACCATAATTACATACATCTTCCAGCTTTCCGCCCTGGGTACCTACACCCGGGACCAACAGAAAGTTCTCGGGAATAAGTTTTCTGATTTCAGTAAGGAATTCGGCTTTAGTGGCTCCAATCACATACATCAGCCTTTCAGCATTTTCCCAGGTTTGAGAAATACGGATTACTTTTTTATAAAGTTCTTCTCCATCAATTTTTTGAGTCTGAAAATCAAAAGCCCCTTCATTAGAAGTCAATGCCAAAAGGATGGCGTGTTTATTTTCAAACTCCAGAAAAGGTTCCACGGAATCTTTTCCCATATAAGGGGCTACCGTTACAGAATCGAAACCTAAATCCTTTAAAAAAGTTTTAGCGTACATTCGGGAAGTATTGCCAATATCCCCGCGTTTAGCATCGGCAATACTATAAATTTCGGGGTATTCCTGATGCAGGTAATTTATTGTTTTCTCCAAAGCTTTCCAGCCATCTATGCCTTCAGCTTCATAAAAAGCGATATTGGGTTTATAGGCCACACAAAATTTATGGGTGGCATCGATAATCGCTTTATTAAAACTGAAAATAGGATCTTCTTCAGAAAGAAGGTAGGTAGGGATTTTCTCCAGGTCAACATCCAGGCCTACACATAAAAAAGATTTTTTCTTCAGTATTTGTTCGGTAAGTTCTTCGTTGGACATTGAAACTGGTTTTTGGAAGGTTTTGGATTTTTATTGACGAATTACATTAATACTAAAAAAGAGACCTCCGCCTTTACCGAAGTAAATTCGGCACAAGCTGCGGAGGTGACTATTTAAAATACATCAGAGTTTTCCTTGAGCTTTTCGGTGTTTTCTACCAGTTGCAGCTCGTCGATAATCTTCTGAATATCGCCGTTTATGATATTTCCGAGGTCGTAAAGGGTTAAATTGATTCGGTGATCGGTAACCCTCCCCTGGGAATAATTATAAGTTCTAATTTTGGCGCTACGGTCACCACTGGAAACCATTGAATTTCTTTTGGCAGCATCGGCTTCCTGTTTCTTGGCCAGCTCAATTTCGTATAAACGGGAACGAAGCACTCTAAAGGCTTTTTCCTTGTTTTTATGCTGCGATTTTTGATCCTGGCACTGAGCCACCAATCCGGTAGGTACGTGGGTAAGGCGCACCGCTGAATAGGTGGTGTTCACCGATTGCCCACCCGGTCCTGAAGAACAGAAATAATCTATTCGCACATCTTTTGGATCAATTTCAACTTCGAATTCTTCAGCTTCAGGCAATACCATGACAGTAGCTGCGGAAGTATGGACACGACCCTGAGTTTCCGTTTGCGGAACACGCTGCACCCGGTGTACGCCGGCTTCAAACTTCAAAGTGCCGTAAACATCTTCGCCTGTTACCTCAAAGATAATTTCTTTATAACCACCACTGGTACCTTCGCTGAAATCCACAATATTATGTTTCCAGCCTTTGCTTTCAATATATTTAGTGTACATGCGGTAAAGGTCTCCGGCAAAAATACTTGCCTCATCTCCACCTGTTCCTGCACGAATTTCCATCACAACGTTTTTGGCGTCTTCAGGGTCTTTGGGAACAAGCATCATTCTTATTTTCTCTTCCAGTTTAGGAACTTCTTCTTTTGCCTCTTCCAGCTGCATTTTAGCCATCTCGACCATTTCGGCATCACTGCCGTCAGAGATAATCTCTTCAGCTTCCTTAATATTATTGGTGAGTTCCAGGTATCTGGCACGCTCTTCCATAAGAGCCTTCAGGTCTTTGTACTCTTTGTTTAATTCTATATATCGTTTCTGATCTGAAATTACATCAGGTTGAATAATAAGATCATTCACCTCATCAAAACGCTGCTTTACTATGTTAAGCTTCTCAATCATATAAACCTCACTGATTTTAGGATAGCAAATTTACGATATTTTAGACGATTTCATGTAATTGAAATTTTCAAGAAATACCGCCTGTTTTTGAGTTTGGAAATTCTACCCCACCTATTTATTTCATAACTTTAAAAACGCCATAAAATCACCAGTGTGTTTCTAAAGATCAGAGTCTTCTTTATTTTCTACAGGAAATTCCTTTTTCCCAGCCTTATTTTGAATGCATTTCTGGTTTTTATGAAGAATCCGGCAGAGGCTACGTTACTTCTTAAATTCATCCTATTTGCAGGCTTATTTGCCTGGTTTAGATTTACTCCTGAAAATGATAAACTAATATTTTTCAGGAATTTTGGAATTAGCCCGCGATTTCTTTTAGCCGGATGTTTTACGGCAGAATTCATTCTTACCGCCGTTTCCTATAAACTTTTTAGACTCCTCTATGGTTTTTGAACTGGAAAATATAGAACTGAGTTTCGGAGAAAAAAATATTCTCTATGGCGTTTACCTCAAAGCCGAAACCGGCAAAGTAACCGGGCTTTTAGGTACGAACGGTTGTGGAAAAACCTCCTTATTAAAAGTTTTCTTCGGAAACCTTACGGCGAATAATCAGCTGGTAAGAGTTGATGGGAAAGGATATCTCACTAAGTTTTACCGTACAAAAATGGTTAAATTCCTTTCGCAGAAAAACTATTTACCTTCCCACATTAAGTTGAAAAGCCTGTTCAACTTATTTAATATAAACTGGGCTGAATTCGCTGAAAATTTTCCGAAGCTTGCATCAAAGAAAAATCACCGGATCGCAGAGCTTTCAGGAGGAGAAAAAAGACTGGTAGAGACCTGGTTAATCATTAAGTCGAATGCAAAACTGGTCTTGCTTGATGAGCCATTTACCCACCTGGACCCGATTTATATCGATATTATTAAACAGGAAATATTTCGGGAAAAGCAAAATAAAGCCTTTGTGGTTACCGACCATCTCTACAGGGAAATCCAGGAAATAGCCGATGATCTATATTTTTTAAATAAAGGCTGCACCAAACTTATAACAAGCCCCTATCAATTAGAAGAAATGGGATATATAAATCCGGAATATACCGATTAGATCCTATTTATACTCAAACTCCCCAAACTCACTTTTTATGCTAAGTTTCTTTTCTTCGGAAGCTTTTACTCTACCAACAATCTGAGCGTCCACATTAAAGGATTTTGAAATCTCAATAATTCCTGAAGCGATTGCCTCGTCTACATAAAGTTCCATCCTGTGTCCCATATTGAAGACCTGGTACATCTCTTTCCAGTCGGTTTTGCTTTCCTGCTGAATGAGCTTAAATAATGGCGGCACTTCAAAGAGGTTATCTTTAATAATATGCAGATTTTCAACAAAATGAAGGATCTTGGTTTGTGCGCCTCCACTGCAATGCACCATCCCGTGAATTTCCTTATTGCTGAATTTTGAAAGAATCTTTTTTATTATCGGCGCATAGGTTCGGGTTGGCGAAAGCACCAGTTTCCCGGCATCAAGCGGTGAATTTTCAACTTTATCAGTCAATTTCTTTGATCCGGAATAGATCAACTCTTCCGGAATCCCATTATCGAAACTCTCGGGATATTTTTCAGCAAGAATTTTTGAGAAAACATCGTGACGGGCAGAGGTTAATCCGTTGCTACCCATTCCACCGTTATACTCTTTCTCGTAAGTCGCCTGCCCAAAAGAAGAGAGACCCACGATCACATTTCCGGCTTTAATATTGGCGTTATCGATCACCTCACTGCGTTTCATACGAGCAGTTACGGTAGAATCTACGATTATGGTTCTTACCAAATCACCAACATCAGCGGTTTCGCCGCCGGTGGAATGAATTTCCACGCCAAATTCCTTAAGGTCTTTAAGTAGTTCTTCAGTCCCGTTGATAATTGCTGAAATCACTTCTCCCGGTACCAAATTCTTATTTCTTCCAATAGTTGAAGAAAGCAGGATATTATCGGTAGCACCAACACAAAGCAGATCGTCGATATTCATGATAAGGGCATCCTGTGCAATACCTTTCCAAACAGAAATATCTCCAGTTTCTTTCCAGTACATATAGGCCAGGGAAGATTTTGTTCCGGCGCCATCGGCGTGCATAATGAGACAGTAATTCTCATCTCCGGTTAGATGATCAGGAACTATTTTGCAGAAAGCCTGCGGAAACAATCCCTTGCCTACATTTTTAATCGCGTTATGAACATCTTCTTTTCCTGCCGAAACACCTCTCTGGGCGTAGCGTTTGCTGGTTTCCTTACTCATTTTGTTGTGTTGTTGAAGGCCCAAATATAAGGAGATTACCAATTTTTAGTATGGCTGAAGCATCTTAATTTTAACCATTAAAAAACCACGTACTCCTGAAAGCACGTGGTTTATTACAGATTTAACCTCAAATTTATCTTGTAAACAAAAGTTCGCGGTATTTTGTCAATGGCCAAATCTCATCGTCTACCATTAACTCCAGTTTATCAGAGTGATATCGTATCTCATCAAAGAATGGTTTTACGTCGTTACAATACGACAAAGCACGCTCCTCAGGATCTTCGATCTTATTAGCTACTTTCCTTGCCTCTATCATCTCGTTCACTTTGCTATTGATCTTCGCGATATGCGCCGAAATCTTCTCAATAATATCAAGTTGTTCCCTGGAATGTTCTTTGAAACCTTCGTTGTAGATGTGCTTAAGACCTTCTACGTTCTCAATAAGTAAGTTCTGATAACGAATGGCTGTAGGGATCACGTGGTTTCTGGCTATATCGCCCAAAATCCTACCTTCAATCTGGATCCTCATAGAGTACTCTTCCAGTTCAATATCGTGACGGGCTTCGATCTCTACCTTATTCATCACTCCCATTTCCTTATAAAGGTCTATGGTTCTTTTAGAAACCAGAGCTCTTAAAGCTTCAGGAGTAGAACGGTTATTGCTCAAGCCACGTTTCTTAGCCTCTTTTTCCCAGGCCTCGCCATAACCATCTCCTTCAAAGCGAATTTTCTTGGATTTCTTGATATACTCTCGCAATACGTTGAAGATAGCATCATCCTTTTTCATCTTCTTGCCTTTAATTAGCTCATCAACTTCTTTTTTGAAATCCTTAAGCTGCTTGGCAACTATGGTATTAAGCACAGTCATTGGATTGGCACAGTTGGCGGTAGATCCTACTGCCCTGAACTCAAATTTATTACCGGTGAAGGCAAAAGGTGAGGTTCGGTTTCGGTCGGTATTATCCAGAAGGATCTCAGGGATCTTTCCAACTACATTCAGTTTTAGATCTGTTTTCTCTTGTGGAGATAGCTTACCATCGGTAACTTTTTCAAGTTCATCCAACACCTTGGTTAGCTGTGATCCTATAAAGACTGAAATAATTGCCGGTGGCGCTTCATTGGCTCCAAGTCTGTAGTCGTTGGAAGCACTGGCAATAGCAGCTCTCAGTAATTCTTCGTTATCGTGCACCGCTTTGATGGTATTGATGAAGAAGGTTAAGAACTGAAGGCTTTTCATCGGCGTAGAACCGGGGCCTAACAGGTTTGTCCCTGTGTTGGTACTCAGAGACCAGTTATTGTGTTTTCCGCTTCCATTTATCCCGGCGAAGGGCTTTTCATGGAATAAAACTTTAAAATCATGTCTTTCGGCAACCTTAGACATCACATCCATAAGCAATGAATTGTGGTCTACTGCCAGGTTAGCTTCCTCAAAAATTGGAGCCAGCTCAAACTGGTTAGGAGCAACTTCATTATGACGTGTTTTTACCGGAATACCCAGTTTCATACATTCTATCTCCAGATCTTTCATAAAGGAAAGTACCCGGGAAGGAATTGATCCAAAATAATGATCGTCCAGCTGTTGTCCTTTTGCCGGAGAATGCCCTAAAAGAGTACGACCGGCTAGTTGAAGATCAGGTCTTGTATTAGCCAGGGCCGAATCTATAAGAAAATATTCCTGTTCCCATCCAAGGGTAGCATGTACCTTAGTTACATTTTTGTCAAAATATTTAGCAACTTTTGTAGCCGCATTGTCTACGGCATGTAAGGCACGAAGCAATGGAGTTTTATAATCTAAAGCTTCACCGGTATAACTCACAAAAATAGTAGGAATACAAAGGGTAGTTCCCCAAATGAAAGCGGGAGAAGTTGGATCCCATGCGGTATAGCCACGGGCTTCAAAAGTATTTCTAATTCCCCCACTTGGGAAACTGGAAGCATCAGGTTCCTGTTGAACTAACTGTCCACCTCCAAATTTTTCAATTGCACTGGTTGGACCAACAGTTTCAAAAAAGGCATCGTGTTTTTCGGCAGTGGTGCCGGTAAGTGGCTGAAACCAGTGTGTGTAATGAGTAACTCCTTTAGAGATAGCCCATTCCTTCATACCTGTTGAAATATGATCGGAAACACTACGGCTTATCTTGGCTCCTGTTTCAATGGCGTCTTTCACATTCTGGTAAGCTTCTTTGGTAAGAAACTGACGCATCACATCTTCATTAAAAACATTGGTCGCGAAGATTTCAGATCTTCTTGCAGGCTCCTCTATCTTAACCGGTTTTCGGTTAAAGGTTTGTTTAATAGCTTCAAATCTTAAGGTTGACATATTGTGCTGTTTGAATTATAAATTTCAGCAACAAATGTAGTTATTTTTAAAACACCCCCTTCAAAAAATAGGGTTGAAGATGTGATTTTTTAACTTCTATTAATATAACCCCCTAATTTTATCCCAAAAATGCAAGACCAATAAAAATTACATATCCTACGAATAATATCATTCCTTTATATCGGCTAAAAAGATATTGTTTAGGGAGAAATGCCAACGGAACTAACACAAAAGAGAAAGCAATCATCCAGAAAATATCACTGGTAAGGATCTCATCAGATTGAAGGTAAATAGGTTGAATAAGAGCTGTTATTCCTAAAACTGAGGCAATATTGAAGATATTGGACCCGATAAGATTCCCCAGGGAAATGGCTTTTTCTTTCTTTAAGGCTGCAATTACCGAAGCTGCAAGTTCCGGTACGCTGGTACCTATAGCGATCATAGTAACCGAGATCACTCTTTCACTCACGCCCAGGGCCGTTGCAAGATCGACCGCGCCGCTGACTAATAATTCTGATCCACCCCACAGGGTGCCGCCTCCAATTAAAAGCCAGATGATCATCTTGAAATTAGTTGTTTTCTTCAGGGAATCGTCAATACCTTCCACGGGCAATTCTGCTTTCTTCCTGGAACGGTAGATAAGTACAATGAGATAAATTATAAGGGCGATAAGCAGGGCCAGCCCTTCTATACGGGAAATATTTTCACCGGTTTTCAGAAAATAATAAAGAGCAAAAGAAAAAAGCATCATCACCGGCCAGTTAAAGCGATAGAACTCCCTGTCTACTGCAAGTGAAGAAATAATTGCGGTAATCCCCAAAACAAGCCCAATATTGGCAATATTAGATCCGATAACATTACCCAGGGAAATATCTGAAAAACCTCCCAGGGCGGCTTGCAGACTTACAATAAGCTCAGGTGCGGAAGTAGCGAAAGACACTACCGTAAGCCCAATTACCATTCGCGATACACTCAATTTAAAAGACAAAGCCACTGCCGCCCTAACCAAAAACTCACCTCCTACTACTAAAAGCGCCAGTCCTATTAAAATGAAAAGTATGCTCATCAAGATTTTTTTGCGAAGATAAAAGAAGTATGCCGCTATGGGAAATCTAAATTTTAAAAATAACAACTACTTTTTTCGTTTGATAACTATTTTTATCGTTACATTTGATCTTCAGAAAAAAATAACCCTGCAAAGATCTTAGTAAAGAATGGAAAAACTAACTAACAAAGAAGAAGAGATAATGCGCATTCTCTGGAAACTGAAGAAGGCCTTTGTAAAAGAAATTTTACCCGAAATAAAAGACCAGAAACTTCATTACAATACGGTTTCCACCATTGTAAGGAAACTGGAGGAAAAGGGCTTTGTAGCTCATGAAGCTTTTGGGAAAACCCACAGGTATTATCCAAAAATAAGCAAAGAAGAATACCGGGACAAATATATGGACCTTGCCACCAGCCGGTTTTTTGACAACTCTTTTAAAAATGTAGTTAGCTTTTTCGCAAAAGAGGAAAAAATAAGTGCCCGTGAATTAAGGGAAATCCTGGAAATCATCGAAAAGAAAAAATAATATGGAGGCATTTCTAACTTACCTCTTAAAAAGCGCAGCGCTTTTAAGTATCTTCTACCTGGTCTACCTGTTGTTACTGAAAAACCAAACAAGCTTTACTGAAAACCGAAAGTTTTTACTGGGAGGCATTATCGCTTCGGCAGTTTTACCCGCGGTTTATTTTACCCAAAAAGTAAAAGTAGAAGCTAATAATTTCTCAATCGGGGAAATCCCAATCAGTACAAATACTTATTCAGAAGACTCATCCTCTTTTTGGGGAATCTGGGAAATAGCCGGAATCATTTACTTTTTAATTGCCGCTTTTTTTATAATTAAAATTGGTTTCCAGCTTTACAATATTTCCAAACTGATTAGAGAAAGTAAGGTTTCTGCAGTTGAAAACTATAAATTCATAAAAACCGATGCTGATTTAAATCCGTTTTCTTTTTTTAGGTTTATCGTTTACAATCCTGTGGCACATTCAGAAAAAGATCTGGAAATGATCCTGCAGCACGAAAAAATACATGCGTCTCAATGGCATTCTGTAGATATTTTAATCGCCAACCTCACCACTGCCCTACTCTGGTTTAATCCCCTCAGCTGGTTATACAAAAGAAGCCTGGAGCAAAACCTGGAATACATCGCCGATAGAGAAACAGTGGCTATTTCGGGAGCTAAAAAGTCTTATCAACAAACGCTGGTTAAAGTTTCCATACCTAATTTACAACCGGCGCTTACCAATCAATTTTATCAATCATTTATCAAAAAACGAATTCTTATGCTGAACAAACAATCAACTCAAAATTTTAGTCTTATTAGAATAAGCTTTGTATTTCCTTTAATTCTGGCTTTCATGCTCACTTTTAATGTAAAGACCGAAGCAAGTAATATTTCGACCGAAAACAATAAAACCTTAAGTACCACTTCTGAAGAAGGTCAAAAACTTTTAGAAGCTCATTTTTCAGAAAGCACTTCAAAAGCAAGCCTTGATAACTACCAGGATGCCTTTGCTGAAAAAAATGTAAAACTTGAATGGCGTAACATTGAATACTCAGCTAATAGCCTAAAAAATATCCATATCACTTATACTTTAGAAACAGGGGATTCCCGAGAATTCCAGTCAGAAACTGACGAGGACGGGATAATGATCCCATTTAAAATTAGCACTCAATTTCATGAAAATGGTAAAGTAGCTTTTATTGCTATAGGTAATAAAAAAGCAAGCGAACCAACTAACTCTCAGTTAGTAGAGCACGATGTGGAATCCATAGAAAGTAAGAAACTTCCTGAAGATTTAATTTATATAATTGATGGCAATATTGTCAGTATTGAAGATGTAGAAGCTTTGAAACCCGAGGAAATAGCCAAAATGAAGGTACTTAAAAACGAAAGCGCTATCTCCCTTTATGGCGAAGACGCTAAAGATGGGGCGGTGATCATTACTACTAAAGATTTAGAAAAATCTGAAAAGAAAGCTGAAAAAAAAGTAATTAAGGAGAAAGCACATTCCGTTGGATTTCAAAATTTTGAGAGAAAGTCGGATGATCAGATTCTCACCAATATAGACATTCGATATCAAGAAGATGAAGATATAAATGCCTTTCAGAAACATGTGGAAAAGTCAGATTCCGATGAAATAACGGGCTATGAAGCGAAAGCGACAATTTTCACCAATGGGCAGCAGCAAGCTTCCCCATTAGTGGTTATCGACGGGAAGAGGGAAACCGCTGAATTCATGAAAAGTGAACTGCAACCGGAGGATACTAAAAAAATTAATGTGCTAAAAGGGGCTGGCGCTATCGAAAAATATGGCGAAGAAGCTAAAGATGGGGTTATAGAAATTACTACAAAAAAAGATAATAACACAAAGGAATAATTTAGCTTTTCATTGTAATTTGAATTAAAAGGCGGGCTTATCACCTGCCTTTTTTTCTGATTTAATTTCTATTTATTTCATTAGTTTCTCAAATCCCTATCTGGAAGCTTCAATGAATTTGTAAATGTGTCCAGCAACGAATTTTCTTATGTGCAGAGTACTTATCGACTAAGGCCATCGCAGTTGCTGTTGAGTTTGAAGTTTTCCTTTTAGGAGTAAAAA
>NZ_JBEPWD010000055.1:0-1577 GCF_041642575.1 Salegentibacter sp.
GTCATACACTCCTTGCGTCCATTATTGGATGTCAACTCTTCACAACCTGGAAAAACAGGCACTTCATCGATAACGGCAAAAGGCACATCCTCACCGGATTCTACATTTTTTGTTTGAGAAGGCGGTGATGGTGGCGTGGGCGGATAGTTTCCGTCTTCTATTATCTGTTGCATAAGACTAAAAAATTCTTGCTTTTCATCTGCAGTCAACTCCCTTCCGTCTTCCAATGCCATTTTTATTTCTGTTATTTTCTCTGAAATGGATTGATCATCTGTTCTTATTTCCTCAGAATTATCCGAACAAGCCACATAGGTTAACATCACCAGCAAGAGCGGAACGATGATAAGGAATTTAAATTTTGCGATTGATTTTGATCTCGATTTTTGTAACATAATAATTCGTTTTTTGATTAATGAATGATTGAAAAACTGATTGATAAATGAAATATTACGGGTATTAAAAGCGGTGTTGAGCAACTGCTCATAATACTTGCCTTTTCCGGTGCGCTTTACCACTTTGGCATCGGCGATGAACTCGTGCAAAGTGGAGATTCGGTTTTGATAGATATAGATGAGCGGATTGAACCAGAAAATAATCTTCTGAATTTCAAAGAACATCAGGTCCATACTATGCTTTTGATGAATATGTACCAGCTCATGTGAAAGAATTTGCTGTCTTTCGCTTTCAGTTATTTTATCTCCCAGAAAAACCGTGTTAAAAAAGGTGCAGGCTATCTTTGAGTTCGGGATCTCTATGATTCTGAAATTCTTTCCTTCTGAAATTTTCCGGAAACGAAACAGGCGGTTTAGTCTGGAGAATCTTTGAAGAAAGACTATCAACGCAGCAAGCAATCCGAAACCATAAAAAACGAACCACCAATTCACCTGAAACCCTTGTTCACTCAATACTACCTCCGGCAGTTGCTGGACTGCCTCCGATTGATTTCCTATAAAAACCTCGGGCAACAAAACGGCGGACCAAACCTGTACCGATTCAGCCGGGAAAAGGTCTCCTAACCCTCCAATCTTCAGCAAAGGAAGCAGAAGGGAAAGCACCGGCGTGAGTAATAGATAGGCACGGTTAGCATTAAAAAAGGTTTCCTTTTTCAGCAAAATTTCATAGACCAGCAAAAAAGCCAGTTGAAAAAGTATTACCTGTAAAATATACTGTAGCATTAGTCCTCTTTTTTATTGATTTCCTTCAAAATAGCTTCCAGGTCTTTAGTGCTCATCTCATTCTTCTTCATAAAAAAGGAGACCATATTTTTAAAAGACCCGTTAAAATAAGAATCCATTAGCTTGTTTATGCTTTGGTTACTGTAGGTTTCGCGTTCCAGCAGCGGAAAATATAAATAGCCTTTTCCCTTCTTTTCATGTGCTACAAATCCTTTGTCTTCCAATATCCTCACAATGGTAGAAACCGTATTATAAGCTGGTTTCGGCTCGGGCATTTCCTCTATTATGGAAGCGACATTGGCTTTTTCCAATTTCCAGAGTATTTGCATGATCTCTTCTTCTGCTTTAGTGAGTTGTTTCATATTAATGATTTGTCATTTCCGCGAAGGCGGAAATCTAATT
>NZ_JBEPWD010000055.1:1677-15317 GCF_041642575.1 Salegentibacter sp.
TTCCTCTATTATGGAAGCGACATTGGCTTTTTCCAATTTCCAGAGTATTTGCATGATCTCTTCTTCTGCTTTAGTGAGTTGTTTCATATTAATGATTTGTCATTTCCGCGAAGGCGGAAATCTAATTCTACTGTTTTATTTTCACATCGTCATTTCCGCCCCGATGAAAAATCGGGATAAACTTCGGCGGAAATCTAATTATACATTTTCATCATTTCTGCCCCGATAAAAAATCGGGAAAACCTACGGGGATTCCATTTTTCAAATTTCCTGATGCTAATATAAAACTAAATATTTAGTTTTACCTAATGTTTTAGTTTAAAATTTTATTTGCTGTAGCTTTTTAATTTGTAACTTCCCTTAAAAATAGCATAGAACACAATGGATTTACTCTTCGTTATTCTGGGAGGAATTTTAATAATTACCGGGATTCTGGGCAGTTTTCTTCCGGTATTGCCGGGAGTTCCGGTAAGCTGGGCAGGCCTTTTACTCTTGTATCTCGCACCATCAGTGCCTGTAAACTATCTTTTTCTGGGAGTCACCCTGGCTATTGCTATACTTATTTATGTACTTCAGCTGGTAATTCCTGCTATGGGCACTAAAAGATATGGAGGAAGTAAAACCGGGATGTGGGGCGCCACTATTGGCCTGGTAATAGGGATCTTTGCTCCTATCCCCTTCGGAATCATCATTGGGGCTTTCGTGGGAGCTTTTATAGGAGAGATCATTAATAAATCTGATTCCAGATCGGCAGTGAGGGCGGCTTTTGGGTCTTTTATAGGTCTGCTGGCCTCTACTTTCATGGAGTTCCTGGTGGCGGTAGGTTTTCTTTTCCTGTTTATCTACAAGATTTGGGAATATTCAGATGTTTTGTTCCAGACATAAAAGAAAAAACCCGGCTTTCGCCGGGTTCAAAAATTAACACCAAAACTAACTAATAACTCTGAAAAACTGCCTTTCGTTTTTTTAGTTGTTGCTCAAGTTCGGCGACAGTATTTTTCACGGCTAATTCAAAATTGTCTGCCCTTGCTTCAGCAAAAATTCGGGGTCCCGGCGCACTAAGTTCTATTTCACAGATCTTATCCTTCCCGATAGCCTGGCTTTCCCATTTGATAAAAACTTCAGCGCGGATAAGCCATTCATATTTATTCTGTAATTTTTCAAGTTGTTCGTTAATAAATTCAGCTAAAGCATCGCTGTTTTTAATCTTCACAAATTGTATATTGATATGCATAGTAGTTGTTTTAATAATTACTCTAATTTACCTCCAATCTTCCATTTTTAATATGACCTGTATCAGCTATAAAACAATTTAAAATGTCTAAGCTTTTTTAACAAAACATTAGTGCCGACAGAAACCTATAACTTGATAAATATCATAGCTTTAGAGGCCATATTTCCTCATCTTTATTGGAAATGAAATCTGCTTAAAAATGCCGCCGGAAGTAATAAAACATGGAGTGATCCTCGAGAAGACCCCACACAACTTTGAAAATGAAGGGGTTTTTAATCCTGCGGTAATAAAAGAAGATAATTCCGTGCATATTTTCTACCGGGCCGTGCGTATGGGCAATTATTCCAGTTTGGGTTATTGCCGTCTCGAAGGTCCGTTGGAAGTAGTAAAAAGAAACACCTCCCCTATCTTTTTTCCCACAGAAACTTATGAATTTCAGGGGACCGAAGATCCCCGGATCACTAAAATAGAAAACACTTATTATCTCACCTATTCGGCCTATGACGGCATCAATGTTTTTGGTGCTTATGCCACTTCGGAAGACCTAAATAATTTTACAAGACAAGGCATACTCACTCCTGTGTTCAATTATGAGGAATACTCGGAGCTCATCCGGGAAAATTTCGAAAAAATAAGCGAAAAACACTTGCTTTTCTATGAGCTGTTCGTGCGATATAAGCTGAACGAACTAATGAAGGGAAAGATCTATGTATGGGACAAAAATTTGATGTTCTTTCCGAAGAAAATAAACGGAAAATTCGCAGTCCTCCACCGTCTCTGGCCTTCGATACAAATCTTTTATTTCGAGGAAAAGGAAGATCTAAGCAGGGCTTTCTGGCGGGATTATATTAGAAACCTTCGCGACCATATTGTATTGCGGCCACAATATCATTATGAATGCAGCCACGTAGGTGCAGGTTGCCCGCCAATTGAAACGAAAGATGGATGGTTACTTATTTATCATGCTGTAGAAACCACCGTAAAAGGATTGGTATATCACGCTTCGGCCGCTTTGCTTGACCTGGAGAATCCAGGTAAACTAATCTCAAAATTGAAAACGCCCCTGTTTTCTCCTTCAGAAGAATACGAAAAAAAGGGCGTGGTAGACAATGTTGTCTTTCCAACTGGCACCGCGATTTTTGGTGAAGATTTGTATATCTATTACGGGGCGGGAGATGATTGTATAGCCGTGGCATCGGTTAAATTAAAAGATTTACTCAATGAATTAAAACAGGAATCAGAATGAAAAATGCAGACAGACCCTCCAAGATCTTATGTATGTCAACTTTTCCGCCCACAACCTGCGGAATAGCAACTTATACAACCGATACCATGCAAGCTATTGAGCGTAAATTCAGAAAAAGCTTTCAATGTGAAGCTCTGGAAATTGTGAAAGGCCAAAAACCCGGCTTCCCCTATCATTTTAATCCGGAAAAGAAACAAGAATATATTCGTATCGCCCAGGAGATAAACAGGGATCCTGAGGTTAAAATGATCCACATTCAGCATGAATTCGGACTTTTTGGCGGAGAATACGGCAGTTATTTATTTGAATTTTTAAAAATAATAAATAAGCCGGTGGTGACCACTTTCCATACCGTTCTCCCCGCTCCCAACCCCGAATTAAAAACTGTTGTCCAAAAACTGGTGGAATTCTCTGAACTCATTTTCGTGATGACACATCAATCGGCAAAGATGCTCAAGGAAGACTATAAAGTGCCTGAATCAAAACTGGAGATTATTCAGCATGGCACCCATATGGTAGCATGGAAATTTCCAGAGAAAGTCAAAGAGAAATATGGCTTTCAGGGTAGGCTTCTCATGTCAACCTTTGGTTTGTTAGGAGCGGGAAAGAGTATAGAAACAGCATTATATGCTTTACCAGAGATCGTAGAACATCACCCTGAAGTTCTATACCTGATCATAGGAAAAACGCATCCGGGCAATATTAAAAATAACAGGGATGATTACAGGAGGTTTTTACAAAACCTGGTTGAGCAACTAAATTTATCAGATCATGTCAAATTCTATGATTCCTATTTTGAGTTGGATCAGCTATTGGAATTTTTACAGGCCACAGATGTTTACCTGTTCACTTCAAAAGACCCAAACCAGGCAGTAAGCGGAACTTTTTCCTACGCGATGAGTTGTGCCTGCCCCATAATTGCCACTACCAATCCGCACACCAAAGAGATTCTTAATAACGAACTCGGGATTCTTATTGATATCGGAGATCACAAACAACTATCAGAAGCTGCCATAAAATTACTTTCAGATAAAAAATTACGGGAATTCATGGCAGTCCAGGCCTATTCCAAAACCAACTCCAGTATTTGGGATAATATTGCTATTCAGCAAGCCAGAGCGTACCAGAGGGTTTTAGACAGGGATGAGCCGCTTAAATTTTCCAGACCAAAAATTAAACTGGACCATCTGAAACGGCTTACCACCGAGCAGGGAATTATACAATTTGCCAAAATAAGCATCCCTGACCTTGATTCAGGGTACACGCTGGATGATAACGCGAGAGCACTAATCGTTGTTCTCATGCATTACAGTAAATTCAGATTGAAGGAAAACCTATATTATATCGATCTCTATCTATCCTTTATTGAAAGATGCCAGACCAAAAACGGCAAATTTGTAAACTATATAGATGAGCATAACAAGGTGCATATAAAAAACGATTATGTTAACCTGGAAGATTCAAATGCCCGGGCAATCTGGGCTTTAGGTTCAATGATTAGTGAGGCCCACAATCTTCCGCCAGAATACGTTAAAAGGGCAAAAGCCTCTATGGAAAAAGCCCGGCCCTCGATTTCTGGTGTTTTATCCCCAAGAGCGATTGCCTTTACTATTAAAGGCCTGTTCCTCTACCTTGAAAATTTTGAAGACCGGAAATTTAAAAATACAATAGAAGACCTAGCCCAAAATCTCATCAGCAAATATGATCTCATCGCTGAAAAAAAATGGGAATGGTTTGAAGAATATCTCACTTACGCAAACAGTATCTTACCGGAAGCTATGTTGCTCGCTTATTCAACAACAGGAAAAGAGATGTATAAAAAGGCAGCGCTGGAATCTTTTGAGTTCCTGCTGTCCAAAATGTACAAAAACGGAGAATTCAAAGTGATTTCCAACCAAGGCTGGCATCAAAAACATACGGAGCCTGAAATATATGGAGAACAGCCTATAGATGTTGCCTACACCATACAGGCCCTGGACCTTTTTTACCAGCACTTTAAAAAGCCTGATTACAAAGTGAAGATGGAGAAAGCTTTTGATTGGTTTTTAGGTGACAATCACCTTAATCAAATTATTTATAACCCGGTAACAGGAGGCTGTGGGGATGGTTTGGAAAAAGGAAACGTGAATCTGAACCAGGGTGCAGAATCTACAGTTTGTTATCTCATGGCCAGGTTAATAATGGAATCATACCCTGAAAACCCTTTGCCCGAACCTCTGGTTAAAAAAGCATTACTTCCAAAAAGAAGAAAGCGGGTTAGAAAGGATTCGCGCTTTGAGTTTCGTTAAGAAAAAAATCCTCGTTTGAGGATTTTTTTTGCTTAAATCCGACTTATTCAATTCCGGAAAGGTCTTCGGTATCTTTTATATATTCCGTGATCTTAAAGGTTTTCACTCGGTTTTTTCTGAATGCCTTGACGAAATCGGTGATCTCATCTTCCAGGTGTTCATGCTCGAGGCGGAAGATCCTGGAGTCATCGCTGTCTTTTTCAATCATTACCCCAAGTTGTTCCCGATGTTTTTCGGTTTTACTAAGGAGATCTTCGCAGCGGATGCGCATTGCCTGAAGTTCTGACCTCAACCTGGAAACCTCTTTTATACTCTCATCATTATCTATCCAGATAAAATATTTCTCAATAAGCTTATTGAGAAATTTCAGGTCATCTCTAAAAAATTTCAAATCAGAAACCCAGTGTTTAGTGAGCAAATAAAGCTGATCCCAATTAGCGTGGATCATAAATTCTCCTTTCGGTCTTTTTCTAAAATTTTCCATGATACAGCTATTTATTTCTTTCTGAAATTACCCATTTCATTCAAAAAAAATAATGATTTTAATCATACTGAGATAAGTTTGATTTTTATCATTTTACCAGAGCCAGTTTTAATTTATCTTCAATCAAAACCATAGTTATGTTTACCGATAGAAAAGATGCAGCAGAACAGTTAAGCCGGGAATTAGCCGGGTATCAAGACAAACCTGTGGTAGTACTGGCCATTCCCAGAGGTGGCCTTCCAATAGGTTCAATCCTAGCTAAGTACCTGAAGGCGCCACTGGATGTAGTACTTTCAAAAAAGATAGGTCATCCCTATAATAAGGAATATGCCATTGGGGCGGTTAGTTTAGAAGATATTACCCTAAGTCCCAATGAACAGTTTTCAGAAAAATATATCAATACAGAAACCGAAAATATCAGAGAATTACTTCGCAAAAGGGATAAAGAATATCATAAGGACTCCCAGCCGGTTAATCTAAAAGACAAGGTTGTGATAATAACCGATGATGGGATCGCTACCGGGAATACACTTTTAAGTACGGTAATGCTGGCGCACAAACAGCAACCACGGGAAATTATAATAGCCATTCCCGTAGCACCTCCATCTTCTGTTCAAAAATTAAAAAATACACCTGAGATCAGTAAAGTAATCTGCCTTGAGACACCTTATAATTTTAGCGCCGTGGGACAGTTTTACGAAGATTTTCGGCCCGTTAGTGATGAGGAAGCTATAAAGATATTAACTGAAACAAACAGCGAAAACATGGAGTAGTATCAAAACCATGGCATTAATCTTAAATTAGAAAAATCATGAAAAGACTAGAGAACAAAGTCGCACTTATCACAGGGGGAGCTGGCGGAATAGGTTTAGAAACCGCCAGGTTATTCCTGGATGAAGGAGCCAAAGTATTTTTAATCGATTTGGATGAAGAAAATCTTCAAAAGGCTGAGGAAAGTTTGAAAAGCGACAGAGTCGCCTGGTACGCTGCAGATGTTTCAAAAGCGGAAGATACAAAGGAGTATCTCGAAGAATGCCTTTATCAATTCAATAAGATCGATATTTTCTTTATAAATGCCGGAATTGAAGGAAAATCAAGTCCAATTTCTGAATATCCTGAAGAAATTTTTGATCAGGTAATAGCAGTAAATCTAAAAGGTGTCTGGTTAGGATGCCAGCAGGTTATTCC
Organism: Salegentibacter sp.; assembly: GCF_041642575.1. Taxonomy (NCBI): domain Bacteria; kingdom Pseudomonadati; phylum Bacteroidota; class Flavobacteriia; order Flavobacteriales; family Flavobacteriaceae; genus Salegentibacter; species Salegentibacter sp. Next base: position 8,118 of record NZ_JBEPWD010000055.1, read on the forward strand.
TAGGATGGAAAACGGTGGCAGTGTAATCATCACGAATTCGGTTGCGGGATTAAAAGGTTTTCCAAATCTAGGCGCTTATGTGGCATCCAAACATGGTGTTTTGGGGATCATGCGATGTGCAGCCCTGGAATATGCCGATAGAAAGATCAGAGTAAACTCTATTCACCCCGGCCCGGTAGACAATCGAATGATGCGTTCCATCGAAGGTCAGTTTACGCCTGACAATCCTAATCAAACCAAGGAAAATTTCGAAAAATCTATCCCATTTGGTCGTTATGCTGAATCCCGCGAAATTGGAGAACTGGCACTTTTTCTAGCCAGCGATGAGAGCAAATACATGACCGGCACTATTCAGGTTATCGATGGTGGAATGTATCTGGGTTAAAACAAGACTAATTCGCCAGGGCTATTGAGCGCTAACTATAGTTTTTGGGGACCTCATTAAAAAGAAGGATCTTCCCTAACTCTATTTTGGTTAAACCCTATAGCCACTAGCTCTCTGCAAAGGCCAGCATCATGGTTCTTATAAAATATATATCATAGGGTAAATAAAATTCTGAAAGAATCTCCTCCTGTGATTTCCTCTATGTTGGAGTGCGCATTATACCATGGTTTGATTAAATGGTCCTAAAACTCAGTTTCCTTCGGCTTTATTGATGTTTTCTATCCCTTTCAATAGCGCATCGGGATTAAATGAGATACTATTAATTCCTTCCCTGACCAGAAATGCTGCATATTCGGGGAAATCGCTGGGAGCCTGCCCGCAGAGCCCTATTTTCACACCTGCTTTGTTAGCTTTTTTTATCGCTGTACTGATCGTTTTCTTTGCAGCGGCATTATTTTCATCAAAAATATCTGCCATCACTTCAGAATCCCTGTCTACTCCAAGAGTGAGTTGGGTAAGGTCATTAGATCCAATAGAGAAGCCGTCAAAAATTTGAGCGAATTCTTCAGCAAGAATCACATTGGAGGGAATTTCTACCATCATGTAGATCTCGAGATCATTTTCCCCCTGAACCAGACCGAATTTTTTCATCAGGCCCACTACATTCCGGCCCTCCTCCAGGGTTCTGCAAAATGGGATCATCACCTTTACATTGGTAAGTCCCATTTCTTCCCTTAGCTTTTTTATCGCCTTGCATTCCAATTCGAATCCGTCTTTATAAAAAGGATGGTAATATCTCGCAGCACCCCGAAAACCGAGCATTGGGTTCTCTTCCTCGGGTTCAAACTGTTTGCCTCCTATAAGATTTGCATATTCATTACTTTTAAAATCGCTCATCCTAACGATTACCTCTTTCGGATAAAAAGCAGCAGCCATTACCGCAAGACCCCGGCACAATTCATCCACAAAATAATCTTTCTTATCCTTATATTGCCAGGTGAGTTCTTCTATAGTTTTTTTTATCCCGGCGTCTTTGATCTCTTCGAATTTTACCAGCGCCATGGGATGAACTTTGATAAGGTGGGTTATAATGAATTCCATTCGAAGCAAACCTATCCCGTTATTTGGATAGAATGAAAGTTGAAAGGCTCTATCTGGATCAGAGAGGATAAACTTCACCTCGGTATCGGGAAGCTTGATCTTTCCGAAGTCTATTTCTGTTTTTTCGAATTTCAATTTGTCTTTATAGACAAAACCTGTTTTGCCTTCACAAGAAACAGTTATTTCCTGCCCATCTTTTATATTTTTTGTAGCATTATTGGTTCCTACTACTGCGGGGACGCCAAGCTCACGGGCTACGATAGCGGCGTGACTGGTACGCCCACCCCTATCGGTAACTACTGCAGCTGATCTTTTCAGTAGCGGATCCCAATCCGGGCTGGTAGTTGAAGTCACCAGAATATCACCGGGCTTTAATTTATGGCTTTCAGATGGGGATTTAAGGTGACGGGCGATTCCTGCAGCGATACTGGAACCTATGGCATTTCCGCTTGCCAGCATTTCAGAATGTTCCAGGAGATGATACTGAAGGTGAAACCTGCCTCCTTCTTCCCTGTGTACCGTTTCGGGACGTGCCTGAGTGATATAAAGCTGTCCGGTTTCCCCATCTTTGGCCCATTCCACGTCCATAGGTTTGGAATAGTGGTCTTCAATAACAAGTATCCACTTTGAAAGCTGTACCACTTCTTCATCGCTTAGCACGTAAGAATCCTGCTTTTCTACCGGGGTATCCATAGTTACCGTCGAGGAATGTCCGTTGGATTCAGAATAAACCATGGTGAGTTCTTTTCGGCCCAACTTTTTCTGAACTATTGGGTTTTTATTTTCTTTAAGGGTAGGTTTAAACACATCAAATTCATCGGGATTTACCAGCCCCTGAACTATGGTTTCCCCCAGGCCCCAAACTCCGGATAAATGAATTAGATTCCTGAAACCAGATTCCGGTTCCAGACTAAAGCCAATTCCTGAACAGCCCGTGTCTGAGCGCACCATTTTTTGAACTCCAACTGACAACGCGACATCATGATGCTTAAAACCATGATCTTCCCGGTACTTTATCGCACGATCTGTATAAAGGGAAGCGAAACAGTTTTTCACAGCATTTAAAAGCGCATCTTTTCCGGTAATATTCAAAAAGGTATCGTGCTGGCCGGCAAAACTGGCTTCAGGAAGATCTTCGGCGGTTGCGCTGCTTCTTACGGCAACAGGAATATCTTCAGAACTTCCCAGTTCCTGATAAGCCCGGTTTATCTCTTCGGAAAATTCGGTGGAAAATTCAGCCGATTTTATAAATTCTCTCGCTTTCGCACCAACTTCAGACAGGTTTTTGAAACTCTCTTTGTTAAGATCTGAGATAAGGTCTTCGAGCTTCTGATCCAGATCATTTTTTTTCAAAAAAGACCAATAAGCCTCTGAAGTCGTAGCAAAACCATCAGGGACTATTACTCCTTCCGAAGAAAGTTCGTTAAACATTTCGCCCAAAGAGGCGTTCTTTCCTCCTACCTCGGGAAGATCCTTCAGGGACAATTCGCTAAATTTCTTTATAAATACTGCCATAATGAGAGGTTTAATACATTACAAGCTGGTAACCCATATTCAACAGATATATTCCGGTGAGGAAAAGTAGAATATAGATTACCTGCACAAATTTTATGTTCAGTGCGGTGAGCCGGCGGGTGGTAGAATCGGGAAAAACAAAAAGCCCCAGACCAATAAAAAGAGAAATCCATCCCAGACCGGTAATTATAAAGCGCCAATCAGGTTCCCATATATTGTGAAAAAGAATATTCAGAAGCCCCAGGATTATAGCCGCAAAGGCAGCCAGAATTAAAAATTTCTGGTCTTTGAGATCATCAAATATTTGCTTTATCCTTCGAGGATTCAAACTAAGAATAAAGAAAAAGATGAGCAGGTACCAGCCCCAAAACCTGGCAAGAAAAATAGAAGTTTCCATAATTTAAGCGCATTGGTTTAACCCAAATTTACCGGATTAACCTCAGAAATTATATGATAAATGTCAGGACAGCGCTGCCTTCTATCTAAAGGCTTCTGCAATATTATAATCTATTTCGGTGACCTCCAGCTCGAGCCAGGTAAAATCGCCGTCGGGAAGCTTCCAGGTAAGCTTGCATTTATTAGGGATTTTATACCCTGAAAATTCTTTAAAACTGAGCGTTTCAATTATCCAGGTTTCCTTTTTGGAATCTATATCCCCTCCATAGAAGCGTTGGGTTTCGAAAGAAATAAGTTCACCATGTTCTGAAAATTTAAATACCCCTGAAACCTTATCACCATACAGGTCCAAATTGGCCCTGACAAGATTGTCTTCAGGCTCTTCCCAGGTGATATTCTCATTTAGAGCTGCGGAAGGAAACCAGGAAATTTCCGCAAGAAATCTTTGTGCAGTGCCTGAATCAATTTTACTATTATCCCTTTCATTCACCACCGGAAACAGGGAAAGCAATTTAATGAGCATTTCTCCCTTGCCATAAAGAAGTTTATCCCTACCATCAAGATAGATTGGGAATCCGGATTCTACTCTGGTGGTCCAGATAAATCCGGGATCTTTCACATTAAAATATTGTTGAGCCGTGAATGGCATCCAATTTCCTTCGGGCTTTGTCTTCATTCGTCCTTCCTGTTTGAGCCGCACAACATGAACTCTTGGTTTGCCAATTACCCCGGAATTCTTCATCCATTTCTGCACCATATCGGGAAGTCCCTTTATATCTTCCTTTGTTATAATACCTCCGGTCTCTTCAATGGGCTGAATCAATTCTTTCACCTCTTTTTCCGTTTTCTTCTGAAAATAAAAACTACCCAAAGCAGGTATGCTTACAAGTAAGATTATGAGATTAATAATACTCCCGAACTTAGCATCCTGCCAGGCTAGAATAATTAGACTTTGGGAAATTATTACTGCAGCCAGGGCAAAGAACGGCCACCAGGCTCTATTCAGAAGGAATAAAAAAAGCACGTAAAGAAAAAGAAAGACACATAGTAACCACAAAAATCCGAGAGGTCTGGAAATTCCTAACTGAAGTTGCCTGATTTCCACTATGCCAAAAGCCTTTAGAAAACCCAGCAAGTGAATTAGGGAATGAATAAAGAGAATTATACCAAAAACGATCTTCATTTTCTCTAATTTATAAATTTAAAGTTACATCATTGAGCCAATAAAACCATGAGAGAAATCAGCATAGCGTCTAAAAGTCCTAATTTCTATTGAATTGTTAGTCTTTTGTGAAAGTGTAAGTGCGCATTAGTTCTAAGTCAAAAAAACTGTATTTTTATTTATCTATGAAAGAACATTATCTTATTCTTACAGGTTTGGGGTTAGCCACCCTCCTTATGGCATGGCTCCCCTCGATATCTAAAAAGATTAAGGTTAGCTCCCCAATTCTGCTGTTGCTAATAGGTTTTGCTCTTTTTTATATAGATATTCCCTTAAGTTGGCCCGATCCTTTGTGGAACGACTTAAACCTGATGTACTTTTCAGAAATGATCGTGATCATTTCTCTGATGGGTGCCGGATTAAAGATAGGAACAGAATATTCCCTAAAAACCTGGAAACGACCAATCTTGCTGGTTTTTGTTACCATGCCCCTCTGTATGGTTTCGGCATATCTTCTGGGGAATTATTTTTTATTATTAAGTGTTCCATCTTCTTTGTTACTGGCAGCTGTTCTTGCACCAACCGATCCTGTTTTAGCCGCAGAAACCCAGCTGGACGATCCCAAACGTGAAAAACAATTTAAGGAGCGAGTGAGATTTTCTTTAACTGCAGAGGCCGGTTTGAATGACGGAATGGCTTTCCCTTTTACCTATATGGCGGTATTGGTTGCCCAGGCCGGAGGATGGGCAATGTTCGATTTTAGTGACTGGTTTCTTGATAAATTCCTACTTAAGATTGTAATAGGAACTATTATGGGCATAGTCATAGGCAGATTTATTGGAATTCTACTGGACAGACTGCACCTCTGGACAAACATTAAAACCTTTGATGGGTTCCTGGCTCTGTCACTAACCATTTTCAGTTATGGAATTACGGAGCTACTCTACGGATATGGTTTTCTTGCCGTATTCTTTGCCGGTCTCAGCTTGAGATATTATGAAAAGATAAGTGGGGATTATAAGAAAAAAATGCATGATTTTGTACACGAAATCGAGCGTTTATTGCTGGTGGTATGGATCATCCTTTTTGGAGGTTCACTATTGAACGGAATGCTTGAATTAACCGATTGGAAAGGGGTGTTGTTTGCTTTTGCCTTTGTTTTAATTATAAGGCCGATCGCCGGAATCATAGGTCTTATAGGCGTAAGAGAATCTTTAAAAAGCAAACTGGCAATAAGTTTCCTGGGGATCAAGGGAATTGGCTCAGTTTTTTACCTCTCGTGGGCATATGTTCAATTTGATGGGTTTGATAACAGTAATGAATTACATGCCATTACTGCATATATCATCTTAATTTCAATTGTTGTTCATGGGCTCACTGCTCCTTCAATAATTCATTATTTCAAGAAAGATCGATTTGGGAATAGTGTGGTAGAGGAAGAAGAAAGTGGAATCGAGGAAAAGTCAGAAAAATAATTCTACAAGATAAGGAGAAATCAGGGTGGTAATTATTTAAGCACATTGGTAATCCGTTGTAGACTCCCGAAAGTTTGCTTTCTTCAAAGGACCTTGCAGTTCCGATATCCTTGTCCGGTCTTCCAAACCCTGTACCGATTGCAATTTTACTTTTAATTCCTGATGTCTTTAGTATAAATGGACCAAAGGCTTTACTGAAAATTCCAAATGCTATAACTGTATAAACTTAGTAATTTGAGGGATTCCCTCAATAAATCTCGTAATCTCAATGGCGACAGGTGTGGTAACCGATTTGTCGGTCATTGAACGATTTTTGGCTTTAAAGCCGCGAAGACAAAAATAAATTTCCAATTCCTGCTAGAGGTTATTTTACCACTCATTAACAATAGTTTATGAGGTATTCGAAGTGGTTCTCTCCGGAAATTATCTAATTTTATAAGGCAACTAACCGCTAAAAACCAAAAAAATGGCAGAAATAAAAGTTGAAAAGAAAAAACCAATATGGCCCTGGATTGTGGGAATACTTGCTGTACTTTTAATTATTTTCCTCCTGTTTACTTATATGGACGATGATAATGGTACCGATGACAGTCTCGAGGAACGGGACGAACAGGTTGAAGAAAGTATAGACCCGTTTGAAACCGAAGATGATCGCGATCTTGCTTACCCCGAAAATGCTGTTGGCCAATATTTGTATTATATCGATGAAGAATATCCTGAAAGGGAAGTTGAAGAAAATGAAGAGTTCCCGCAGGAAGCCATGCAAAAACTCGCAGAAGCAGTACAGGAAAGAAGCTGGGAACTTGAAGGAGAAACCAATCAAGAACTTGAAGAGCTGGCTGGTAATTCGGCTGAAACTGAAATTCAGCGTGACGGTGATATTATAGTGAATGCGCTGGCAGATTTACAGCGTCGCCATTATGAAGGCCTGGAAGATGAAATCACCGAATTGAGATCAGACCTTGAGGAAATCAACCAGACTGAAGGAGAAGAGCAGGCTGAAGCTATAGATGATTTCTTTAGTCAGGCTGCTGAAGTACTTCGGGAGATGCCTCCGCAGCGAGGCGGAGCTACTATGGAACGTTCCCAACCAACTGACACTGGAGATTTTAGCACCGATTTAGATACTATTGAGGCAGACGATAATTAGAAATTTTTCTAATATT
>NZ_JBEPWD010000056.1:0-15085 GCF_041642575.1 Salegentibacter sp.
AACCTGGAATATGTTACCCCTCTTTTTAGAGATCGGTTATCGCTAAATATGGATTATTCAAGCATAGGAACAACCGATTTACTGGGTTTGGATGAGATAGATTTTGAGTATTTAGGAGGAGGACTGAATTATTACTTTTTCAAGCCGGGAAAAGGTTTGTATGGCGGACTCTACTATGGAAATTTAAATATTGATGGGATGCTATCTGATGTGGAATCGGAGGATGATTCCGGTAAAAAAGGCGATGCTTTTGCTAATTATTCCCACAGTTCCTTTGGAGCTAAAATAGGAGCAAAATGGGGTGGTCTGATTTACTTTCGGCCGGAAATCGGATATTCTTTTGATCCCTTGCCGAAATCTTTTAATGCAGAAGTGGTTTTTGATGATGGGAGCCGGGAGGCTCAGGAAATAGATTTTGAACTTGAAGACTCCCCGGTAGACTTGATATTTTCAGGGCTAACTTTTAACCTGGGTTTTGGATTTTCCTTTTAAACTTACTGCCAGAGAAACAGCAATTACTTTATTTAAAGGTGTATCCTTAATCTGTACGAGCTTCAAAATATGGTAAATAAGGTTTAAAACTTCTGCTTACATCTTCAAAACATAAAAAAGGCCCGGCTTTTACACCGGAACCTTTTCAAACTAACCAACTAAACTACACGTGAAATATCTAGAAAACCCCGCCGCCCTCGGCCTGGTTGTCATCTCTCTGTTTTCTTTGCAAAGCTTTATTTTTTCCACCGCCAAACCGATAGGTGAAACCTAAATAAACAGTTTGTGTTTCTCCCTTAAACCAACCCTCTTGGGGCATTGGTCTACCGTTGATGAAACTGAATTCCTGGGTGTCAAAAACATCATTGAAATTAAGGCTTAGACTGGCTTTATTGTCCCAAAATGAATAGCGGCCTCCCATATTTACAAAATACATAGGTTCCATATCCATCTGCAGGTTTTTACTTTTTCCGCGGTAAAAGCCGAAAAGTTGAAAACTCAATCGCTCTGAAGCTTTGAAAGTGTGACTGCTTCGCGCGGTGAAAGCCGTGTTGTCTATTTCCAGATAATCTGTGCCTACCAAACCTTTCAGTTTCTGACTGTAAACCTCAAAGCCGGAATTGGTGCTCCACCATTTCGTGAATTTATAATTTGCTGAAAGTTCCAGGCCATAGGAATTGTTATCCTCAAGATTGTCAAAAGAAAGCAGGATTGAACCCGGATCGTTAGGATCTTCAACAAACACCTGACTTATCTCATCGTTAATATTTCTGAAGAATACTCCTGCGCCTACACTTCCTTTAGTTTCAAATTTTCTGGTATAATTAAACTCCAGCGAATTGGTGAATTGAGGGGTAAGTTCAGGATTTCCCGAAATGGTAAGCCTCGGGCTGCTTACTTCCCGAATTGGATTTACCTGACCAAAACCGGGTCTGTCAACTCTTCGGCTATAACTTAACTGATAAGTGTTTTTTTCACTGGGATTATAATTTAAAAATCCTGAAGGATACACGGTAAAATAATCATCGGTAAATACTTCCTCTCCATTATAAATGGCGTTTACTTTAAAATTTTCCAGCCTGGCTCCTAATTGGTAAGACCACTTTTCAAAATTCTGGCCGTAGGTAGTATAAAAGCTATAGATATCCCGTTTATAATTATAGGTGGAATTTTCAAAAGCCGGATTTGTAGAGCTGAAAGCATTGTCGGTATCCAGTAACCGGGCTTCGGCGCCCATTTCTAAAGTAGATCGCTCTGAAAGGGGATTCTCGTAATCCAGATTAGCTGTGATATTCTCTCTTTTTTCCTTAACATGATCCCGGTAAGCAGAAAGACCATTGGTGTTTCCTGAAAAATCAAAAGTGGAGTTTTCATCTTCGTCAAAGTCGTTGTAATCTACTTCCAAAAGGATTTTATGGCCTTCCTGGTCAAATTTATGATCGTAAGCAAAATTATAAGTAGCGTTTATATTATCGAAATTCAGATCCAGACTTTGGATTAGGTTAAGTTCCGGGTTATTAGGATAGATTAATCGCAAGCTTCCAAGGGGGCCACCATCATAATGGTTCTGGTTGGTGTAGAAGGAGAAAGTGTTTTTGTCGTCGAGATAAAAATCCACGCCAACTTTATAAAGCAGGGAGCTTCTTCTGTTTTCTATATCAAAAGCCTGCCGGTAATTCTCCTCGGGAAGAAATATACGCCCCGAATTATTTCTTGATCCCTCCTGGCCTCCAATATTCCCGTAAAAATTAAACTTCCCTTTTCGGTAATTCATATCCAGCGTACCATTATATCTTGTATTTTCTCCAATGGTTACGCCACCATTGAGGTTGCCGTTAAATCCGTCGTTGGCATTTTTATGTAATATGATATTGATGATTCCGCTCATCCCTTCAGGGTTATATTTTGCTGAAGGATTTGTGATTAGCTCAATACTTTTGATGGAGGTGGAAGGAATTTGTTGCAGTAACTGTGCAGGATCTATATTGGTAGGGCGACCATCTACCAGGATTTTCACGTTTGAATTTCCCCTTAGAGCGATATTTCCATTCTGGTCTACATTCACTGAAGGAATATTATTCATTATTTCTGAAGCGCTGGCGCCAGTGGTGGTAAGGTCTTTCCCAACATTTATCACCTTTCGATCCACACGCTGCTCAATAGTTGTTCTTTCGGCAACCACGGTAACTCCATCCAGCATAGCCACATCAGGTTCAAGGTAGATCTTTCCCATATTTAGATCGAAGTTCCGGCTGCTGATATCAATAACTTTTGAAAAGGTTTTGTACCCGATGAACTGTACCTGGAAGGTATATTTCCCGGCAGGGATCTTTTCAATGCTGAAGCTCCCGTCTGCAGATGAAGTGTTCCCCGAGATAAGATTCCCCTCTTCATCGTTTATAATTACAGTAGCATAGGGGATGGGCTCCTGTAATTCTTCGTCTATTACCTCGCCGGTGATATTTCCGAATGGTTCATTACCCGCAAAGCTTTGTGCGGAAAAGAAAAGCGTGATGATTAAAAATAACTGTTTCATTTTTTGATTGTTTTTGATGATTAGTATTTATTAGATGATACCTTGTTATGCATATTAATTATGAACTTGTTTCTCCGGAATAACCTTTTTGCAAAGCTATTCAAGGGCTTTTGTCTCTGTAATTCTTATAGACTCATGTATAGCAATGTACTTTGTAATACATAATAAAGAGACGTAAATCTTCTCAATTTATGAAAAGCCTTCACTATAAAAGACGCAGGTAATTTTAAAATGTTACACTTTTTTAAAAAAAAATAACCCAAACCGGAATTTCCGGTCTGGGTTAAGAAAACTTCCCTTTGTCCCAACACTAACCATCACATTATACCGGGATTTCGGGGAAGCTTCCTGTATAAAGAGACAATTCTGTAATTAACTTGTTACACTTACACAGATATTTTACTTTTGCTATATGAAAAAGAAAACTTTAGTTATTGGCGCATCTTTAAAGCCCTCCCGTTATTCTAACATAGCCATTAAGCGCCTGGTGCAACACGGTCAGCCTACCGTTGCCCTGGGTTTACGCGAAGGGGAAGTAGAAGGAGTCAAAATAGAAAAAGAAAAACTTCCGTTTGAAGATATAGATACGGTGACTTTATATTTAAGTCCGCCGCGTCAACCGGAATATTACGATTACATTCTCTCTTTGAATCCCGAAAGAGTGATCTTCAATCCCGGGACAGAGAATCCTGAATTCTATGAAATTCTGCAGAAAAACAATATAGAAGTCGAACCAGCCTGCACTTTAGTGATGCTTTCTACGAATCAATACTAATCCCAGAAAGGTAAGCGCCCCGTTAAGGATTAGAATAAAGAATCCGAACTCAAATCCAAACCAATTAAGACTGTTGATACTTATAACATAAGAAAGTATGGGAGCCATAATGGCTACAAGGGGAACCAACTTATCCTTTATTTTCCATTTGGTGAATAGCCCAAGTGTATAAAGTCCTAATAAAGGGCCATAGGTATAGCCGGCGAATTCAAAAAGCTTATTGATCACACTTTTATCGGCGATCGCATATTTAAAGATCAGCATTACCAATATCATCAGGATAGAGATCGCTATATGGATCTGCTTTCTGATCTTTATTTGTTTCTCTTCATTGTAGTGCTTCTCAATTTCCAGGATGTCTAAGCTAAAGGAAGTAGTGAGTGCAGTTAAAGTACCGTCAGCACTGGAATAGGCGGCCGCGATAAGGCCTAGCACAAAAAGTATTGCAACTCCCATTCCCAGCTCACCACTGGTAGCAATGGCCGGAAACAGATCATCTTTAATTGCGTCAATTCCGTTGAGGTCAGCGTATTGAGTGAGCAGTACTCCCAAAATAAGGAACATCATATTTACTATGGTGAGCACGATTGTAAATGAAAACATGTTCTTTTGGGCGTCTTTCAGATTTCGACAGGTAAGGTTTTTTTGCATCATATCCTGATCCAGTCCCGTCATAACAATGGCAATAAAGGCCCCGCTTACAAATTGCTTTATAAAATGATGACTGCTTTTCCAATCTTCAAAAAAGAAGATCTGGGTTAGGCCGGTATCTGAAAGATAATTTATCATTCCCGCCCCGGATACTCCCAATTCATCTGAAAGCACCACCAGGGTAACCCCAAGGGCCAGGAGCATAAACAGGGTTTGTAAAGTATCGGTCCAAACCACTGTTTTAATACCACTTCTGAACGTATAAAGCCAAATAAGAAAAATTGTCACCGTGACCGTTGCATAATATGGGATCCCCAATCCGTCAAATAATATAAGCTGAAGCACATTTGCCACCAGGAAAAGCCTAAAGCTAGATCCTACGATTCGGGAAAGCAAAAAGAAAGAAGCCCCTGTTTTATAGGAATAATTTCCGAAGCGGGAATTCAGGTAGCTATAAATGGAAGTTAGATTGAGGCGGTAATAAAGAGGAAGCAGCACTAATCCTATTACCGCGTAACCCACGGTATATCCCAAAACGACCTGAAAGTAACTAAAACTATCGGTAGTAACTGTTCCGGGCAGAGAAATAAAGGTTACTCCACTTAAAGAGGCACCAATCATCCCGAAGGCAACTATAAACCATGGAGATTGCCGGTTTGCCCTGAAGAATTCAGCATTACTGCCGGCTCGGCTGGAAAAAAAGGAGATCAAAAACAAGACGCCAAAATAAGCGGCGATCAAAAGCAAGATTTGGTAAGGCTGCATAAGATTTTCTTCTGAAAGGGCGAATTTACAAATTCATGTTAAACTTGGGGGTTTTCGGCTAAAATTCGTCCGGTAAAAATCTTAACTTCGCGCTATGGATTTTTCATCAAAATTACTGGAGCAGGCTGTGGACGAAATGTCTCAACTTCCGGGTATAGGGAAGCGAACCGCGCTTAGGCTGGTGTTGCATCTTCTGAGGCAACCCGAAGCCCAAACCCAAAACCTTGCCGCTGCTTTAACAAAACTTCGCAGCGAGATAAAACTATGTAAGAACTGTTTTAATATAAGCGATACAGAACTTTGTGATATTTGCGCCAATCCTGCCAGGAATGAAGAACTGGTTTGCGTAGTAGAAGACATTCGCGATGTGATGGCAATAGAAAACACCGGGCAATATCGCGGGCATTACCATGTGCTGGGCGGAAAAATAAGCCCTATGGATGGCGTGGGCCCTTCGCAACTTAATATTCATCCGCTTATAGAAAAGGTGAAGGCCGGTAAAGTTGATGAAATCATTTTTGCACTTAGCAGTACTCTGGAAGGAGACACAACTAACTTTTATATCTTTAAGCAACTTGAAGGGGTTAAAATTAAAACTTCTACCATTGCCCGCGGAATTTCGGTGGGAGATGAGCTTGAGTATGCCGATGAGGTAACTCTGGGTAGAAGTATAGCCAATAGGGTTCCGTTTGAAAGTTCTTTAAAAGGTTAATACGATAGCCTTCTGGAATTTTTTCGGGGTAAAAATTTAGTTTCAGCCTTTGAAATTGTAAATTTACCGGAGTCAGACTTTATCATTAACTTCAATAAATCATCACTAAAACTAAGTTTTATTGATTTTTTAATATTCAAATGGAGTAATTTTGGTAAATTCGCAATTATAAACCAAAAAAATAGCGTTCTAATATAGATATGGCAAAATTCGAACTTAAGCTACCTAAAATGGGGGAAAGTGTTGCAGAGGCAACCATTACCACCTGGTTAAAAGAGGTGGGCGACACCATTGACGCCGATGAACCCGTTCTGGAAATAGCAACCGATAAAGTTGATAGTGAAGTCCCAAGTGAGGTTGAAGGAAAACTGATAGAGAAACTCTTCGACATTGATGATGTGGTTCAGGTGGGTCAGACTATTGCTATAATTGAAACAGATGCTGAAATCTCAGCCGATGATGATCTTGGAGTAGAACTGGAAGATGCACCTGCAGAGGCAGAAGAGGTTGAAGCTAGCGTGGAAACCGCCAAAACAACTGCTGGAAGCGCAGATTTCTCAGAATCTGAACGTTTTTATTCTCCTTTGGTTAGGAATATAGCCAAAGAGGAAGGTATAAGTTTGGAAGAACTTGAAAAACTTGAAGGTACAGGTAAGGACGGTCGCGTAACCAAAGATGATATTCTTGGTTATGTAAAGAGCAGGAAAGAACAGCCGTCTCAGCCAAAGCCTTCGCAGCCAAAAGCCCAACCTATCGATACCGGTAAGCTGGAAGGAGCTATGGCCGGGGAAGAAACCGCGATGCGTTCAGGAGAAGATGAAATTATCGAGATGAGCCGAATGGGCAAGATGATCGCTCATCATATGGTAGAAAGCAACCAAACTTCGGCGCACGTCCAGTCTTTTATTGAAGTAGATGTTACCGGGATATGGAACTGGAGAAACAAGCATAAAAATGAGTTTGCTAAAAGGGAAGGTGAAAAATTGACCTTTACCCCAATTTTCATGGAAGCCGTTGCAAAAGCGATCCGTGATTTCCCTATGATCAATATTTCCGTAGATGGTGATAAGATCATCAAAAAGAAAAATATTAACCTTGGGATGGCAGCTGCTCTTCCCGATGGAAACCTAATAGTTCCGGTAATCAAAAATGCCGACAGACTTAATCTTGTAGGCATGGCCAAAGCTGTGAACGACCTGGCAGGACGAGCCAGACAAAATAAGCTGAAACCGGATGATATCCAGGGAGGAACCTATACGGTTACTAATGTGGGTACTTTTGGCAGCATAATGGGAACACCCATCATCAACCAGCCGCAGGTTGCTATTCTTGCCTTAGGCGCGATTAGAAAAGTTCCTGCTGTAATTGAAACTCCTGATGGAGATTTCATAGGAATAAGATATAAAATGTTCTTATCACATAGCTACGATCACCGCGTGGTCAATGGCGCCCTGGGTGGTCAATTCGTACAACGTGTTGCCCAGTACCTGGAAGGTTTTGATACCAATAGGGATATTTAGAAAAAACAGATAAATATGTAGAAAAGCCGCAAGTGATCTTGCGGCTTTTTTTATAGATCGTTTAGAAAGGATTGTAAAAGTTGTAAAGCAGGATGCTCTTCTTCTGTTGACTCGGCGAATAAGTCTTTTTTATTGAATTCCTTATACCCGATTATTTCCCCGGCCTCTTTATGATTAAGTTTCTCAAAAGCCATAGACCAGTCGGCGAACTTTCTGGTTTCAGAATATCCATCATCAAGGATCAGGATCTGATTATGCCTGTGATCGGCCGCAATTTTTTTGAAGAGTTCATCTATTACCTCTTCTTCTCCTTCAATATACTGGATAAACAAACCTTCATAACAAATGAGCATACCGGTAATTCCGGCAGCCTCATTTTTAAGCCGGGCCTTGGAAAGCATTATTTCAAGGGCGGCATCGGTAATAGAGTGAGTTTGCTGACTAACGTAGGAGAGGTATTTAAACACTTCATAAATATTTCAGAATGTAAATATAAGAAATCGGTTGTTGAAATTTATATCGCTTTAGAAAAGAGTTTCATCTCCTGGCTTTGGGCTTAAGCAAACAGCGAAATAATGGTATATTTGCCCAAAAGAGCTCCTCATGGAATTAAACTTAACCAAACCTATATGTTTTTTTGATCTTGAGGCCACCGGCACCAACCTGGCCCAGGACCGCATAGTAGAAATCGCAATTTTAAAGATCTTCCCAAACGGAAATAAGGAAAGCAAAACCTGGCTGGTAAATCCGGAGATCACAATTCCGGAGGAAGTTATCGCTATTCATGGGATCACAAATGAAAAAGTGGCTGATGAGCCCACTTTTAAGGAATTGGCCCCAAAGGTTTACGAGATGATAAAAGGCTGCGACCTTGCCGGCTATAATTCCAATCGCTTTGATATTCCGCTCCTGGTGGAAGAATTGCTGCGGGCTGGGATAGATTTTGATTTAAAGAATGTGGTGGCTGTAGATGTGCAGACAATCTTTCACAAAAAAGAACAGCGTACCCTTTCGGCAGCTTACCAGTTTTACTGCGGAAAAAACCTTGAGGATGCCCATACCGCCGAAGCCGATACCAATGCAACCTATGAAGTACTGAAATCTCAGTTGGATAGGTATGAGGATCTCGAAAACGACATAAAATACCTTGCCGATTATTCAGCAAGAAAACGTTTTGCTGATTTTGCCGGTTTTGTGGTTTATGACAAAAAAGGAAATGAGGTTTTTGGCTTCGGAAAAAACAGAGGAAAGAATGTTGCCGAGGTCTTTGAAAAAGAGCCCGGGTATTTCGGCTGGATCCAGAACGCCGATTTCCCGCTTTACACCAAAAAAGTGCTTACGGCAATTAAATTAAGAAAACTCAATACCAAAATTAAGTAGAAGTTTCCGGCTATGAAGATTATTTGTATAGGAAGAAATTACACCGAACATATTGCTGAGCTTGAAAATGAAAAACCCGAAGAACCCGTAATCTTTCTGAAACCCGATACAGCTATTTTGCTAAAAAAACAGCCTTTCTTCATTCCTGATTTTTCTGAAGATGTGCATTATGAGGTAGAGGTTTTGGTAAAGATCAAAAAAGTAGGAAAACATATTCAGCCTAGATTCGCTCATAAATATTACGATGAAATAGGTTTGGGAATAGATTTTACTGCGCGGGATCTTCAGAAGAAATTGAAAGAGAAAGCCTTGCCATGGGAAAAAGCAAAAGCTTTCGACGGGGCAGCAGTGATAGGAGAAAAATGGATGTCTAAAAAATCGTTTCAGGATATAAATAATATTAACTTTAGTCTTTTGAAAAACGAGGAGAGCGTTCAGCAAGGGAACACATCTCATATGCTGTGGAAGATCGATGAGTTGATAGCTTATGTTTCAGAGTATTTTACCCTAAAGATAGGGGACGTTATATTTACAGGGACTCCAGCAGGAGTTGGAAAAGTTGAAACCAACGACAGGTTGACCGGATTTTTGGAAAAGGAAAAGATGTTTTCAATCAATATTAAATAGCGATATGAGCAGTTACAATTTAGAGGGCGTAGAAGAGATGGCCGGTGGGGACAAGGATTTCATGAAAGTGGTGGTACAGACTTTTTTGGAAGAAATACCGCCGGATGTAGATGCGATGAATGAAGCTATTTCTAACGACAATCCTTCCCTGGCATATCAGTATGCTCACAAGATGAAACCTAATTTACAGTTGTTTGGATTGGAACTCATGGATGAGGTTAAAGTGATAGAAAGCTGGGCGAAAGCAGGAAGAAAAAAAGATGAGGTGCCACAGGCGGCAGCAAAGATCACCAAAAAAGTAAAGGTGGCGGGCATTGCCCTTAGAAGAGATTTTGAACTCGAATGAAAGCAGAAATAATTACCATTGGCGACGAAATATTAATAGGCCAGATTATAGATACCAATTCGGCTTTTCTTGCCTCAGAGTTAAATAAGATCGGGATCGCTGTGCACCAGATCTCCAGTATTGAAGATAAAAGATCCCATATTCTTACCGCTTTAAAAGAAGCTTCTCAAAGGGCAGAGGTCGTACTTATTACCGGTGGCTTAGGTCCAACACGGGATGATGTCACTAAATCCAGTCTTTGTGATTATTTTGAAGATGAACTCGTCGAAAATAAAGAGGTGTTGCAGCATGTGGAACAGCTTTTTGAAAAATATATAGAGACCCCAATTTCTGAATTAAATCGAAGACAAGCCCTTGTGCCATCTAAGGCTGAGGTGCTTTTCAATAAGTACGGTACCGCGCCGGGAATGTTATTCCGAAAGGATGGGGTAATGTATATTTCGCTGCCCGGAGTGCCCTTTGAGATGAAGGAACTGGTTAAAAATGAAGTGTTGCCTCGCCTGCAGCAGGAATTCAAACGCCCCATAATTCTTCATAAAACAGCTATTACCTACGGACTTGGCGAAAGTGCCATTGCCGAAAAAATATCAGACTGGGAAGATCAGTTACCGGATTTTATAAAATGTGCTTATTTGCCCAATTTAGGGAAAGTAAGAATAAGAATTACAGCGGTTGGAGATAACGAAGAACACCTCCAAAACTCCATAGCCGGTCTTTTAACCGATTTGCATCTATTGATCGGGGATATTATTGTAGGCTACGAAGATGATGAACCTGTAGAGATTCAGATTGGTAGATTGCTTTCTACCGCGAAACAAACTATTGCTACAGCAGAAAGCTGTACCGGCGGCCGCATCGCTAATTTACTGGCTACTCCGCCCGGAGCTTCGGTCTATTATAAAGGCAGTTTAGTAAGTTATGCTACCGAAATAAAAGAAGATATTCTGAAGATCCCTTCCGAATTAATAAAGGAACACAGCGTGGTTAGTGCTCAAGTAGCTGAGGCCATGGCAAAGAATGTCCGCTCAATACTTAAAACCGATTTTGCTATTTCCACTACAGGAAATGCCGGTCCGTCTAAAGGTGATAGCGATGCGGAAATAGGCACTGTTTACATAGGAATTGCCACTCCCACCGGCGTGTATTCTAAAAAATTTATCTTCGGAAATCACCGCGAAAAAGTTATCGGAAAGACCGTGCATAAAAGTATGGAGCTCATTCTAAGTGAAATCCTTAAATTTGCAAACGCTTAATTTTTTTCGAACTAAAACCTGGATATTGCCATTTTTTCAGAAGTAAGGAAACTTCAGAATGTAAATAATTTCCTTATCGACTGTAAATTAATGGAATAGCTTTTTAATTGAAGCCTTAAAAACACTGGGTTAGTGGGAGCAGGAATTCAGAATAAAGAAAATTTAGAACCCACAGAATTTTTTTAAAAAATGAGTTGCCGATTAGGTAAAAAAATCGTTAATTTGCAGCCTGTTTTGAAATAACAAAATAAAGAATAGAGCAATGTCAAGAGTTTGTGAACTTACGGGAAAAAGAGCGATGGTTGGAAATAATGTTTCTCACGCAATGAATAAAACCAAGCGTAAATTTAACGCTAACCTGGTTAAAAAACGTTTCTTCATCCCTGAAGAAGACAGATGGGTAACTTTAAAGGTTTCTACTTCTGCACTTAAAGATATTAATAAAAAAGGCATCTCTGCTGTGATGAAAGAAGCAAGGGAGAAAGGCTTTTTAAAGAAATAATCCCGGGCATAAAAACATAGAATAATGGCAAAGAAAGGCAACAGAGTACAGGTAATTTTAGAGTGTACAGAGCATAAGGAGTCTGGGCAACCAGGAACTTCAAGATACATCACTACCAAGAATAAAAAGAATACACCGGATAGAATGGAGTTGAAAAAATTCAACCCTATTCTTAAAAAAATGACGGTTCACAAAGAGATAAAATAATTTGAGTCATGGCAAAGAAATCAGTAGGTACTATACAAACAGGGTCTAAAAGATTGACCAAAGCGATTAAAATGGTTAAATCTCCTAAAACCGGTGCATATACTTTTGTAGAAGCAATTATGGCTCCGGAGGACGTGAACGACTTTTTAAGTAAAAAGTAATTTAGTACTTCAGGTACGAGACATTATAAAAAGCCGTCTGGATTAATTCCGGGCGGCTTTCTTTGTTTCAGGTGATTTGTAATAGCCTGAAGTTTGAGCTTAAGCAGATTTTTTCTGTTTCTGCCGGCTGGGGTATACAAACCCATTTATGTATATTTACACTTATTATTCTTGAATGCCTGAAGTTTCAGCAATTCATGTGTTTTAAACCAAACCAAAAAAATGAGCTTATTCAAAAAAATATTCTCCAAGGATAAGAAAGAAAACCTGGATAAAGGCCTTGAGAAAACCAAATCCAGCTTCTTTGATAAAATGAGCAAGGCTGTTGCCGGAAAATCTAAAGTAGATGATGAAGTTTTAGATGATCTGGAAGACGTGCTTATAAGCAGTGATGTGGGAGTTGCTACTACCATTAAGATAATAAACCGTATAGAAGAAAGAGTAGCCCGGGATAAATACCTGGGTACCGATGAGCTCAACAAGATCCTGCGTGAAGAGATCGCCGCCCTTATGGCTGAAAGCGAATCAGGGGAAGCTGCCAATATCCAGTTACCCGATGTAAAACCTTACGTGATCATGGTGGTTGGGGTAAACGGAGTTGGGAAAACCACCACCATCGGGAAACTAGCGCATCAGTTTAAAGGCGCTGGAAAAAAGGTGGTCCTTGGAGCTGCTGATACCTTCCGTGCTGCTGCAATAGACCAGTTGCAAATCTGGGCCGATCGCACCGATGTCCCTATTGTGAAACAAAAAATGGGAAGCGATCCTGCTTCCGTAGCTTTCGATACCATGCAGAGTGCCGTAAAAATGGATGCGGATGTAGTGCTAATCGATACCGCCGGCCGACTTCATAATAAGGTGAACCTTATGAACGAGCTTACCAAGGTGAAACGCGTAATGCAAAAGGTGATCCCGAATGCTCCCCACGAAGTACTCCTGGTTTTAGACGGTTCTACCGGCCAGAATGCCTTTGAACAGGCTAAACAGTTTACCGCCGCTACCGAAGTGACCTCTCTTGCGGTTACAAAACTTGATGGTACTGCAAAAGGCGGTGTGGTAATAGGCATCAGCGACCAGTTTAAAATCCCAGTAAAATATATTGGTGTTGGCGAAGGTCTTGAAGACCTGCAGGTTTTTAATAAATATGAATTCGTTGATTCTTTCTTTAAACAATAAAATTCCTTTTATGAAAAAATTTCTACTTCTGCTTAGTATCTCTCTGTTTATTGCCTGTGGCGATAAAGAAGCCGAGAAAGAAACTTCAGAAACTGACAAAGACACAATATCACAATCAGAACCGGAAGAACGGGAGTATAAGGTCCTGGATTCAGAATTTATTCTGCTGGATTCGCTATGGGCACCGTTTGAACAGGAACTAGCCGAATTTTCTGAAGATCGCTATTCCGAATTAGAAGGAGATCTGCTGGAGGCCGATATACCCACAATTCAGGAGAATATTAAAAATGGCGACTTGTCTTATGAAGAGCTTACTTTGTTCTATCTGCACCGTATTAAAAAATATGACAGGGAGAATGAGCTTTCCCTGAATTCGATTATTTCCCTGAATAAAGATATTCTGAAAGAAGCCCGGGAGAAAGATGAAGCTATGAAAAACGGAGGTGACCGCCATCCTATCTTCGGAATTCCGGTTTTGTTGAAAGATAATATCAATGCTGAAATTGCTTCGACTACCGCGGGTTCGGTAGCCCTTCAGGATAATCAAACCGATGATGCCTATATCGTGGAACAAATGAAGAAGAATGGAGCACTGATTTTAGGGAAAGCCAATTTAAGCGAATGGGCATACTTCTTTTGTGGCGATTGCCCTAGCGGGTATTCGGCTATTGGAGGTCAAACCCTTAATCCCTACGGAAGAAAAATATTTGACACCGGTGGTTCCAGCTCAGGAAGTGCCGTGGCTGTGGCGGCTAATTTAGCGCCCGTAGCCATAGGATCTGAAACTTCAGGTTCAATCTTATCGCCATCGAGTCAGAATTCTCTGGTGGGGCTTAAACCTACAATCGGACTCCTAAGCCGCAGTGGGATCGTTCCAATTTCAGGAACACTTGACACGCCGGGACCTATCACTAAATCGGTAGTAGATAACGCAATCCTTTTATCGGCAATGACCGGAAAGGATGCCACCGATCCTGCTTCAGAAGTTTTTGCAGCTCCTGTAAACGATTATTACAGCGCTTTGGAAAATGCGAACCTTGAGGGAAAACGCTTTGGCGCGATAAAAGAACTGATGGAAGATACGCTTTATGTACGGGCGGTGGAAGATCTTAGAAAGGCGGGAGCCGAAGTGGTGGAATTTGAAGCCGAAGAAGTTGAGCTTCCGAATTTTGTAAGACTTTTGAACCTGGATATGAAAACCGACCTGCCCGAATATTTTGACAAATATGGCGGGAATACCGGCTTTTCTTCTGTAGAAGACCTGGTGAAATTCAATATTGAAGATTCAACACTTAGAATGCCTTATGGCCAGGCTTTATTTGAAGGGATCCTGCAGGATTCAGCTTCCGAAGAGGATTTTGCAGCCATAAAAGACACTTTAAACCGAAACGGGAAGCAGTTCTTTGATGTGCCTATGAAGGAGCACGATCTTGACGCTGTGCTTTCCATTAATAATTATCACGCCAGTTTCGCAGCAGTAGCCAAATATCCGGCTATTACGGTGCCGATGGGATTTGATCAGGATGGTGCCCCAAAAGGGCTGACGATGATAACTACTCCCAACGGAGAGCAGGATTTGTTGACCTGGGCCGCGGCCTATGAAAAACAATCGAAAAGACGTGAAGCCCCTGAAAAATATACCGACTAATGCGCAGTGATTATCTCTCGCTTATCTCAAAGATCATTTTCTTTTACAGCATTTTTTATGTAGTGATGAAAATAATCGCCGCGGCCGGTGGCAGTGCACCCTATGCCAATTTAATCCTGGCTTTGCCATATCTCGCTTTTGCCGCTGTTGGTTGGGTGATGGTCAAAAAGAAGACTTACCACTGGGCCTATGTGATCGCCGGAGCAATCGTGATAAGCCTGGTGCGCTATTTTGAACAGGACTGGATGATTGCTATTGAAAGTTATTTCGGGGGGTAAATTCTATCGTCTTTCCGTCTCTGTAGTTCGGATGACCTGAAGCAAGACCTCAAAAG
>NZ_JBEPWD010000057.1:0-8490 GCF_041642575.1 Salegentibacter sp.
GATATCGGTTTTTTTATTTTCTCCTCTTTAGTCTATTGTTGGTTATTTTGAGTTCAACGTTCAATGTTCAAGGTTCAACGTTCAGCGTTCAAGGTGGGGTTTGGTTTTGCCACGAGGGAATGGGGGGGTTCTTTCGGAAAAGTTCGGGATGAGATGCCGGATCAAGTCCGGCATGACGTACTTTACAGGCCTTCGCCCTATCACGATAATAATTGGAATTGATTCAGGGTCTCATCCGAGGGGGAGACCAAAGAGAAAAGATGTCAGGATGAGATACCGGGTCAAGCCCGGCATGACGATTTACTTCACGTCCACACCCGGGCGTCACCCTGAACTTGATTCAGGGTCTCATCAGAGTGAGTAATGAAGGGTTACCACGAATTTAAGGAGTTTTTGGGTCAAGCCAGGCAGGACGTCAAGGGCTTTAATCGGTTCTGGGTTCTCGGTTTTTTTTCTCTCCTTTAGTTTATTGTTTAACGTTCAATGTTCAAGGTGAAGTTTTGTTTTACCACAGGGGAGTGGTGGGTTTCTTTCAGAAAGGTTCAGGATGAGCTGCTGGGGTCAAGCCCGGTATGACGATTTTTGCAAGCGTCTTTATTCTAAAGACCAGCTACTTTTTTCACGCTAAGCTCGCAAAGAAGTCGCAGGGGCTGCAGAGGGTTTTGTTCGCCCTTTTCTCCCCTAAAAAAACTACCGTCTATCGACTAAGGCCTATCGACTAAATATAAAAAACCCCAGACTCAAAGATAGCCTCTGAAACTGGGGTCAACTGAAAAGTAATTTTTTACGATTACTCCAGTTTTTCTGATAATTTGATATTTGTTGCCGGATAACCGGCTGATTTTACTCGCGGCTCTTCAGGTTACTGAAGTTCTTTCTTGCTTTGCTCGGCCACAGTAGTGGGCTTCACCTTAAACTTTTTGCGTCTGGGTCGGAGCCGCCCATAGGTGCCGATTGCAATTTTACCGCGTTTGGTTTTTCTATCTCCTCTGCCCATAAATTACTTTTTGTTCTGTTGGTCTTTTATGGTTTTTTCATCAATATCAAACTTATTGGTTTCCTGTTTGTTACCGGAAGGATTGACAGGATTTTCCTGTTCTTTTTTCCTTCTCTTCTTATTTTTTTCTATTGGACCTGGCATAATTTTCCGTTTTTAAGTTCCTCCCTAAGATACAATACTAGAGTCTTAAAACCTGCCAAGGGGATGTTAGAGTTAGGTTAAACCGGCCGGATATTTTTAACAAAACCAGCAATTCCCTGCTTTCCACTGGTGTTGAGGTGTTTTATAAAGGCCGAACCGATAATAGCTCCTTTGGCGAACGCTGTAGCCTGTCCGTAGGTTTCTTCATCGCTTATCCCAAACCCAACGATCTGCGTATTCTTTAGTTTCATTTCTGAAATTCTACGGAAGTATTCCCGGGTTTCCTGGCTGAAACCTTTGGTGCTTCCCGTGACGCTGGCCGTGCTCACCATATAGATGAATCCTTCGGAAACCGAATCTATGAAGCGAATGCGCTCTTCTGAAGTCTGCGGAGTGATCAAAAAGATATTGCTCAGGCCATACTTCAAAAAGATTTTTCGGTACTTCTCATTGTATTCCTCCACCGGAAGATCGGGGATTATGAGTCCGTCGATACCCACTGCAGCACATCTTTTGCAGAATTCCTCTATCCCAAACTGAAGAATAGGATTGAAATAACCCATAATGATAAGCGGAATCTCCACTTCCTCTCTTATTCCTTCCAACTGCTGAAAGAGTTTTTTTGTGTTCATTCCATTTTTCAAAGCTACGCCAGAACTCTCCTGGATGGTAGGTCCATCAGCCAGAGGATCGCTAAACGGCAGTCCGATCTCAATAAAATCGACTCCGTTTTTCTCCAGGTCTTTAATGATGGAAACTGTGTCTTCCGGCTCGGGGTACCCGGCGGTGAAGTATATGGAAAGCAGTTTTTTGTCTTGCTGTAATGTATTTTTGATTCTGTTCATTTTCATTCGTTAATCCGTTAATTCGGGATTGGTTAATTCGTAATTCGTTAATTTCAAATTCTTTACCAACAAACAAATAATCCCAACTTTTCAAATATTTCTTTTTTCACGCGAAGGCCGCAAAGTTTTTCGCCAAGCTCGCAAAGTTTTTTTGTTCAGATATTTATGATTGATTCAAAAAACAAACACCGAACAACAAACTTTTAAATTATAATTTAAAATAATCAATATAAGTACTCAAATCCTTATCTCCCCGGCCGGAAAGGTTCACTACAACAACATCATCTTGTTTGAACTTACGGTCTTCAAAGATGGCCAGGGCGTGCGAGCTTTCGATAGCGGGAATGATTCCTTCCAGTTTTGCCAGTTCGAGGCCGGCTTTCATCGCGGCTTCATCGGTGATGGAGATGAATTCCCCTCGACCGCTGCGAAATAGGTTTGCGTGCATGGGCCCAACGCCCGGATAATCAAGTCCGGCGGAGATAGAATAGGGCTCTGTGATCTGCCCATCTTCGCTTTGCATCAGCAGGGTTTTGCTACCGTGGATGATACCTTCCTTACCTAAAGCAGAAGTCGCCGCGCTCTCTCCGCTGTCTATGCCTTTGCCGGCAGCTTCCACGGCGATGATTCCCACTTCAGGAGTATCGAGATAGTGGAAGTAGGTTCCGGCGGCATTGCTTCCGCCACCCACGCAGGCTATAACATAATCGGGATTTTCACGGTTTTCTTTTTCCTTTAGCTGGACTTTGATCTCTTCAGAAATAACCGCCTGAAACCTGGCCACCATATCGGGGTAGGGATGAGGCCCAACTACCGATCCGATGATGTAATGTGTATCCACCGGATTATTGATCCAGTCTCTTATCGCTTCGTTGGTAGCGTCCTTCAGGGTGCGGCTACCCGATTTAGCAGGGACGACCGTGGCACCCAGCATCTTCATGCGGGCAACATTCGGTGCCTGCCGGTCGATGTCTATCTCTCCCATATACACGATGCACTCAATGCCCATAAGCGCGCAAACAGTAGCTGTAGCCACTCCGTGCTGGCCAGCACCGGTTTCGGCGATGATTCGGTTTTTGCCCAGGCGTTTTGCCATAAGAATTTGCCCTACGGTGTTATTGATCTTATGGGCGCCGGTATGGCAAAGATCCTCGCGTTTTAGATAGACTTTGGTGCCGTATTTCTTACTAAATCGCTCTGCGTAATAAAGTGGTGTAGGCCTACCTACGTAATCACGTAGCAGATCCTTAAATTCCTTCTGAAAAGATTCTTCTTTCATAATGTCGAGATACTGCCGGCGCAGCTCCTCAACATTGGGGTACAGCATCTCGGGAATATAAGCCCCGCCAAAATCGCCGTAATATCCTTTTTCATCTACCTGATAACTCATGTTTTTTTGTGTTGTCTGTTATGGGTTGTGGGTTGTGGATTGTTAGGGTAAATATAAACCACAAACCTATAAACCTTATTTTTTTAATTTTTCACTAAACTTTTGAAGCAAATTTGGGTCCTTCATGCCCGGCTCTAATTCAAATTTCGAATTCACATCCACAGCGTAAAAGACTTCCGGTTTTCCTTGCTGCTCAAAGTGTTTCTGAAGCTTTTTGATATCATCTACTTCTTCAGGTCCGATTCCCCCGCTGAGGAAAAAAGGAGTGGAGGAGGGGTAGTCTTTTAGCAGTTCCCAGTTAAAGGTTTCTCCGGTGCCACCTTTGGTTTTTCCTTTAGTATCGAAGAGAAAATAATCTACCGATTCTTCAAACTCCTGTAGTTCTGAAAAATCGAATTCCTCTTTAACCGAAAATACCTTTATGATCTCCATCCTGTCCATTCCGGCGAAGATGATTTTTAATTCCTGGCAGAATTCTGCCGATTCCCCGCCGTGCAGCTGAACCGTTTGGAGTTTATTTTTTTTGACCTTTTCCAGGATATAATCTACCGAAGCATTCACAAAAACCCCGGTTTTTTTTATGCCCGGACTTAGTTGCGGAATTTCAGCTTCGAAATAGCGTGGGGTTTTTTCATAGAAAATGAAGCCCATATAATCAGGTTGAAGTTCTGCTACTTCGCTGATGTTTTTGGGCTGCTTCATCCCGCATATTTTGATTTTCAGGTTTGACATTTTTAAATATTAATTTGACTACAATTGTCTCATTCTCATCCTGTCGTTCTTTGCACCAGATTCGAATTTTACATGAAACCTCTTAAGATATTAACCTCGTTAATTTTTCACGCAAAGACCGCAAAGTGGATCGCTAAGTTCGCAGAGCTATTATTCGTTTTTCAATTTTTGAATAAAATCTCCTGCTGCTTTGCCGGGATCATTGGTTTTCATGAAATTTTCTCCTATCAAAAAACCTTTGTAGCCGTAGTTTTTCAGGTCTTTTATTGTTTCTATTGAACTGATCCCGCTTTCAGAAACCTTTACAAATTCTGAAGGGATCTTTTCTGAAAGCTCTTTGCTGATGTCTGTGCTTACTTCAAAGGTTTTCAGGTTTCGGTTATTCACTCCCAGCATATCCAGGCTGGGCATCATGGATTTTTGGAGTTCCTCTTCGTTATGGACTTCCAGCAACACCTCGAGATTCAGGCTTTTGGCGAATTCGGAAAGTTGTTTTATCTGCTCCCGCTCTAAGACCGCTGCGATAAGCAGAATCACATTGGCGCCGTGGGCTTTGGCTTCCAACAGCTGATATTCCTCGATGATAAATTCCTTGCGCAATAAAGGCAAATTCACCGAGGCTTTGGCATAAAGCAGGTCCTCAAGGGAACCGCCAAAATATTTACCATCGGTTAAAACCGACATTCCGGATACTCCTGCTTTTTCATATCCGCTTGCTACATCGGCGATATTCAAATTTTGATTGATCACCGATTTT
Source organism: Salegentibacter sp. (assembly GCF_041642575.1). Classification (NCBI taxonomy): domain Bacteria; kingdom Pseudomonadati; phylum Bacteroidota; class Flavobacteriia; order Flavobacteriales; family Flavobacteriaceae; genus Salegentibacter; species Salegentibacter sp. Next base: position 4,866 of record NZ_JBEPWD010000057.1, read on the forward strand.
GATGGCGATCTTCTTTTATGCTCTGCGATGATCCCGCTTTCTGAATTTCTCAACCGCTTCACCAAAGAAAAAGTTTCCCGATCAAAAAGCGCTGAATTCTCCAGTTGGGAAACCGGAACAACCTGCTTTTTTAGAGCTAGTTCTTTATGTTTGTCGGCTATTATTTTGTCTAGTATGTTCATTTTTCAGTTGTCAGTTCTGAGTTGTTGGTCAGTCTTGTTTTTTTCTTATCCAGGGAATTCCTGGTTATTTTGCCGTTTGTGGTTTTGTTTCCATACTCTCCACTTTCCTCTCTTTACTTCATTTTATATTATACAGACAAAAGTCTAACGACTAAAGACTATTTACTAAGTTCTTGTAATTTTTTTAATACTTGCAATGCCCTACCAGATTCTAGAGATTCTTTGGCTTCAGCGAAACCTTCCTGTGGGTTCAGGCCTTTTGCTGTGGCAATGGCCATTCCGGCGTTGGCGCAAACTACATTGTTTTGAGCGGCTGTGCCTTTTCCGTTTAAAATATCAGTAAAAATTTTAGCTGAACTCTCAATGCTGCCTCCTCCGGCGATCTCTTCCTGTTTGAGGGGTTCAAGTCCGAGGTCTTCAGGATTCAGCATCATTTCAGAAGAATTTGAAATGATCTTAGTGCTACCTGTTAGCGAAATTTCGTCATAGCCATCCAGAGCGTGCAGGATGCTGAAATTCTTATCGGTGTTCTGGTATAAATAGGCATACATCCGTGCCAACTCCAGGTTAAAAACTCCAACTAATTGATGTTTTGGGAAAGCCGGATTAACCATTGGTCCCAGCATATTGAAAAAAGTTTTTACCGCCAGAGATTTTCTGATTGGCGCGACATTTTTCATCGCGGGATGGAAAAGCGGGGCGTGCAAAATGCATATTCCCGTTTCGTCCAGGGTTTTCTCCAGGAACCCTGCATCGTTGGTGAATTTAATCCCGAGCTGTTCCATCACGTTGGAACTTCCACTCACCGAGGAAACTCCATAATTCCCGTGTTTGGTAACCTTAATACCTGCTCCTGCAGTTACAAAGGAAGCTGTGGTGGAAATATTAAAAGTATCCTTGCCATCACCGCCGGTGCCGCAGAGGTCTATGGGATTATAGGCGCTGAGGTCTACAGCCAGGCATAGCTCCAGGAGCCCGTCCCGGAAGCCTTCCAGCTCCTCGATGGTAATGCTGCGCATCATATACACGGTGAGAAAAGCTGCGATCTGACTCTCGTTGTATTCTCCCTTAGAAATACTGAAAAGCGCCTGCTTGGCTTCTTCCTTGGAGATGGTTTCGTGATTTATGAGTCGGTTGAGTAATTGTTTCATGCTATAGCCCCCTCTAACTCCCCCTAAAGGGGGAGAACAATTTGGGGTGATTTTATAAATTAGTATTCGATTTAGTTTGTTTGACTCCCTCCCTTTCGTTAAGGGTCGGAGAGGGATTATTTATCCAATTTGCTACCATTTGTTTCCCCTCCGGTGTCAATACCGATTCGGGATGGAATTGCACCCCGCGCACGTCATAATCTCTATGGCGCAGGGACATTACCTGGCCGTTTTCGTCGTAGGAAGTAGCGATGAGGGAATCAGGTAGCTCTTTTAAAACCACCCAGGAGTGGTAGCGGCCTACCTTTAGTTTCTTCGGAAGGTCTTTAAAAAGGGGTTCATCGTCTACGCAGATATCAATATCGGTAGCAACGCCGTGGTATACGCTTTCCAGGTTGCCCAACTTCCCGCCGAAAACCTCGCCTATGGCCTGTTGCCCAAGACAAACTCCCAGGATGCTTTTGGTTGCTGCATATTTTTCGATTATGGCTTTTAAGAGCCCGGCCTCCTCGGGAATTCCGGGACCGGGGGAAAGCAGGATCTTATCGAATTGCTCCACATCTTCTAATTCGAGTTGGTCGTTTCTTCTTACGACCACTTCGCAGCCGAGATCTTCCAGATAATGTACCAGGTTGTAAACAAAAGAATCGTAGTTATCTATCACCAATATTCTTTTCACCTCAGTTTCTGAGTTTTTCTCCGATGAGGGGAGAGGGTTTTTAGAATTGTCGTTTTTTAAATCATTCATGCTTATATCTCCTCTGCTATTTCCAGAGCTTTTGTCAAAGCTCCCAGTTTATTATATACTTCCTGTAATTCGTTTTCTTCAACCGATTCTGAAACTACGCCGGCACCGGCCTGGTAATGCAGGTGGTGATTCTTGCTCACAAAAGAGCGGATGATGATGGCGTGATTAAAATTGCCATCAAAATCCATAAATCCGATAGCGCCGCCGTAGGCATCGCGGTTCACGTTTTCATATTTTTCGATGAGTTTCATCGCGCTGTGTTTGGGAGCACCGCTGAGAGTTCCTGCGGGAAAGGTGTCGGCTACTACCTGCATGGTATTGGTGTTGGCGGCGATCTTTCCGGTGACTTTGCTTACCAGGTGAATTACATGGGAGAAAAACTGAATTTCCCTGTATCTTTCAACTTTCACATCATTTCCGTGTCGACTTAGGTCGTTTCGGGCCAGGTCTACCAGCATCACGTGTTCGGCGTTTTCCTTTTCGTCGGCGGCGAGTTTTTTGGCCAGTTCGGCATCCTCTTCATCGTTTCCGGTGCGTTTAAACGTTCCGGCTATGGGATGTATTTCTGCACGGCCTTCGTTAACCACCAACTGAGCTTCAGGAGAACTTCCAAAAATCTTAAAACTTCCGTAGTCAAAAAAGAAAAGGTAAGGCGATGGATTCACGCTCCGGAGTGCCCGGTATACGTTGAACTCGTCTCCTTTGAACCTCTGGGAAAACCGGCGTGAAAGCACCATCTGGAAAACGTCTCCACGGAAGCAGTGTTTTTTGCCCAGTTTCACGTTTTCTTTGAATTCATCATCGGTAAGATTGGAAACCGGTGCTTCCTGCCGCGTGAAATTATAGGTGGCGAAATTGCGCACTTTGATCTGCTGTTCAATTTCGGCGATCCTGCTTTCGGTATCGTAGCTGTGATCAAAGATGTAAGCCTCGTTATTGAAGTGATTTATCGCGATGATATTCTGATAAACGGCGTAATAAATATCGGGAATCTCAAGGTCACCTTCCTTTTTGGAAATTTCAATATTCTCGAAATACCGAACCCCATCATAGGCGATATAACCAAAAAGTCCGTTGTTGATGAACTTGAATTTACCGTTTTTGGTCTTGAATTTTTGGGAGAACTCCTGAATCTTTTCGGGGATGTTTACTTCAGCAGAAATCGGGGTGATTTTCTTGCTTCCATCGGGAAAAATCTCGGTGACCACTTCGTTTTGCAGTTTTATACTCGCTATTGGATTACAGCATATATAAGAAAAAGAGTTGTCGCTGGCGTGGTAATCGCTGCTTTCCAGAAGCAGGGAATTTGGGTATTTGTCCCGCAACTTCAGGTAGACGCTCACCGGGGTGATGGTGTCGGCCAGCAGTTTTTTATGGGTGGTTTTTAGTTGGTACATATTTGTTTCTATTGTAAATGAAAAAAGGCTTGTCGTGAGACAAGCCTTTGTATGATTTTATACTATAGCAGTGTTACTTCACGACGTTTGACGTAAGTTGTTCCACCACCAGGTATTTGCTATTCTGTTTTTCATTGCTTCAAAGAT
>NZ_JBEPWD010000057.1:8590-14886 GCF_041642575.1 Salegentibacter sp.
AAAAAAGGCTTGTCGTGAGACAAGCCTTTGTATGATTTTATACTATAGCAGTGTTACTTCACGACGTTTGACGTAAGTTGTTCCACCACCAGGTATTTGCTATTCTGTTTTTCATTGCTTCAAAGATAGAAAGCATAATTTTAAAAACAAGCGAATTAATATAAAAAAAAGCCGGAAAAGTGAAATTTACTTTCCCGGCCAGAATTGGGGGCAAAATTTTACTCGATAATCGAAATTTAATGCTCAGAAGCCTGCCCGAATCATTCAGGCGGGCTTACCTCGAAATCAAGATATATTTTCCAAAATGCCTCCTGGGGCTTGCCCGAGGTAATCTACTTGAATTTCAACTCAATATTTAAATCGAAATTATCGTAGATGGTCTGGTCTCCCAGTCCGCTAAAGAAACTACCTGAATTATACCGAACATTATATTTTGAACGGTCTATAGTTAATTTGGTGGTTGCGGTATTATCGTTCCAGTCCAGATCGAATGTCACAGGATGAGTTTGATCTTTGATGGTGAGATCTCCAACCACTCCGTAAGTCCCGTCATCTTTTTTAGCAACGCTGGTAATTACGAGTTTTGAAGCAGGATAATTGGCTACCCCAAAGAAATCATCTGAATTCAAATGGCCTTCAAGACCAGCTTTGTCTTCTCCTTTAAGATCGGTTACTGTGATACTGGTCATATCCATTACGAATTCTCCTCCTACGATCTGATCGTTTTCGATGTGGAATTTTCCATCTTTCAGATCGATTGTTCCTTCATGAGATCCTAAAACTTTTTTTCCTTTCCAGGCTACATTACTGGCCTGAGCATTTATTTGTTTTTCCATAGCAATTTAATTCCCGTTATTAATTTTTTTCTTTTTCAAATTATGGTTCTGCTTAGAACTTAAGGTTCACCATTAAGTCAAAGTTGTCATAGATAGTTTTGTCTCCTAAATCGTCGAAGAAACTACCTGAACCATAACGCACGTTAAATTTTGAACGGTCGATGCTTAATTCAGTAGAAGCTGAATTCTCATTCCATTCTAAGTCGAAGGTTACGGGGTGAGTGTCTTCTTTTATAGTAAGATCGGCAACCACTCCATAAGTACCATCGTTTTTCTTTGCGGCACTGGTGATTACAAGCTTAGCAGTAGAATAAGTTTCAACCCCGAAGAAATCATCAGACTTCAGGTGGCCTTCCAATTTGCCTTTGTTTTCACCTTCGAGGTCGGTTACATTGATGGATTTCATGTCCATAGTGAATTCTCCGCCTTTAAGCTCACCATCTTCTACGATAAAATGACCTTCTTCAAGTTCAACAGTTCCGGTATGGAATCCGGTTACTTTTTCGCCTCTCCAGTTAACTTCACTGTTTTTTACATCGATTTCCTTTATTTCTACGCTATTAGCGGTAAAGGCAACAGTAGTTAACACGATAACAGCTGCCAGGGCAACATTTAAAACATTCTTTTTCATCTTTTTTGTTATTTGATTTTAGTTTATAATAATATTTGGGTAATTCTCTTTATTCTGATAATAAGTGCTATACGTCTTATTAACCTCTTAAATCGTTTAATTTATCGTTCATTAATTCATTCTCTCCGGAGTTGATCCGGGAAGCGATTTCAGATTCAATTTCGTCTATAACCGGATCAACTTCCTGTAAAAACTCCAAGCCTTTCCGGGTGATGCTAATTTCAACTTTTCGTCTGTTCGCTTCGCAGGTTATGCGTTCAACAAGACCCTTAGTTATCAGTTTGTCCACCAATCGGGTGGTATTACTCATCCTGCTAACCATTCGCTCCTGGATAGTACTCAGATTCGCGGGTTCTCCCTTTTGTCCCCGAAGAATGCGCAAAACATTAAACTGGGGGATAGAAAGATCAAAATCTTTCAGGGCTTCCCCGATCCTGTCGTTAATATAATTAGCGGTAACCAGGATATTCAGGATAAGCCGACGCGATTCCGGTAATTTATTCGAGGTTTTTATGGTTTTTTCAATATTCATTTGTTCTAACAACATTTGTAGGTACAAATATAAGGTGAAGAATGAGAAATGAAAGCAAGGTGAGTGTTAAATATTCTACAAATTTTAGCCGCCTAAAATGTATTGCTGTTTAAAAGGAGGAAATCTTTTTACCTTTCGCAAAAATTAAGAATTTATACATTATGAAAGAATTAACCCAGGAGGAGTGGAGAGAAAAACTGGAGCAGGACAATAAGGCTGTAGTTTTAGATGTACGAACCGAAGAGGAAATGGAAGAGGGATATCTTCCCCATGCTAAATTATATGATATTTATAAAGGCCAGGAGTTCCTAGACGGGATTGAGAAGCTGGATAAATCTAAACATTATTATATCTATTGCCGTTCAGGGCAACGCAGCGAACAGGCTTGTCAGTTAATGGACCAGATGGGTTTTTCTGAAACCTATAACCTACTTGGAGGAATTATAGAGTGGGACGGAGAGATAGTAGAAGATTAAGTAGAGAATGGGCAAAATAAAAATTATTTTTTCTGCTTTCTTTTTATTGGGAAGTTTATACGCCTGCAAGGATGTTCAGGCTGAATCTAACGGAGCACCAAATTCTGTAGAACATGTTAGTGTTGAAGAGATGAAGTTACATCTTCAGATGGAGGATGTTCAGTTAATTGACATTCGCACCCGGGAGGAATATAACAATGCTCATATTCTCGATGCAAAGAATATAGTTTTTGATGAGGGATTCAGAAAAAAACTGGATACACTCGATAAATTTCGGCCGATTCTTCTTTATTGTACCGATGGTTCTAGGAGCAAAAAGGCTATTAAGATTTTGAAGCATCGCGGTTTTCAAAATGTCCAGGAATTAGATCACGGATTTATAGATTGGAAAGCAAAAGGAGAACCAATAACAAAACCTGAATAATTCTTATTTTAAATCCTAAAATGATATCAAGTCCCCTTTTTCCAGGGGGCTTTTTTTATGGTAAATTATAAAGTCATTTGCTTTTATTTTTGTTCTATCTCTAATAAAAAATAAAATAATTTGTTTTTTATCCATAAAATCATAGCTTTGGTCGATCTATTAACCTTTTTTTTAACCAAACATTTATTATTTTATGAATTTACAACAACTCAGGCCTTTAGCAGTAACTGTGATGGCCGCAGCATTCATGTTTTCCTGTTCTCAGGATAAGGAAGAAAACCAAAATCTGGAAGAGCAGCAAGTAGCTCCTTCCAGTGCAGAGATTATTGAGGGACAATACATTGTTGTCTTTAATACCGACGTAACCGGGGACGAGGGTGCAAAGTACCCTGAAAGTTATACCCGCGCCCAGCAAGCTGTAAAGGCTAAAACCGAACAAATATTGACCGAAAGCGCTATTGAAGATGCTCATATTATTTCGGTATACAGTAAAGTGCTGAATGGAGCTTCTATGAAATTAACCGCAGAACAAGTGGAACTCCTTCGTGGAAAAAAAGAAGTTTCTTACATTGAAGAAGACAGAATCGTGACCTTTGCTCCTCCTTGCGGAACTCCTAACGGTGCTCCATGTGACGAGGATCCGGATGATGGTGGTGGAGACGATGGTGGAGATTCCAACCAGGAAACCCCATACGGAATTGCCCGCGTTAACGGAGTTTCAAATTACACAGGTTCAGGTGTAGCCTGGGTTATTGATTCAGGAATAGACTTAGACCACGAAGATCTTAACGTAGATGCATCCAGAGGTTTTAATGCTTTTACTTCAGGTAAAGATGGAAAATCTGCCGACGATGGAAACGGACACGGAACTCATGTTGCCGGAACTATCGCCGCTTTGAATAACGATTTAGGGGTAATTGGAGTGGCTCCCGGAGCAACTGTAATTCCTGTAAAAGTACTTGACAGCCGTGGTAGCGGATCTTATTCCGGAGTAATCGCCGGAGTTGATCACGTTGCGGCATACGGAAACAGTGGAGATGTAGCCAATATGAGTCTTGGAGGGCCAACCTCTGATGCTTTGGACCAGGCTGTTCTTTCAGCTTCTCAGCAAGGGATCAAATTCGCATTAGCTGCGGGTAATGAAAGCAGTGATGCTAACAATTCTTCTCCTGCAAGGGTGAACGGTTCTAATATCGTTACGATATCTGCAATGGATTCCAGCGATAACTGGGCATCTTTCTCAAACTACGGGAACCCACCGGTAGATTATGCCGCTCCCGGAGTTGCAGTGAAGTCTACCTGGAAAGACGGTGGTTACAATACCATTAGTGGTACTTCTATGGCTTCCCCACACGCGGCCGGAGTGCTATTGCTTGGTAACGCCAGCACCGATGGTACTGTAAACGGAGATCCTGATGGAAATTCAGATCCAATTATTGTACACTAAGATTTAAAATAGATCATTAAAAGCATCGGTTTCTACCGATGCTTTTTTTGTTGATATACGTTTAAGCGATTTTTTCCGTTAAAAGATAGAACAGGATTATTCTATTATTTCAATTTATTGATATATTTACCCGGGAAGTTAAGACCGATAAATCTACATTTATGAACAAAAGTTTTTTACCGATTTTAATTGGGCTGTTATTTATCAGCCTTTCTTCAAAGGCTCAGGAATACAGTTTTGGAGTTAAAGGAGGCGGCAATTATGTGATGGGAGGATCAATTACCGGAGAGAGCTCAGGCGCCGGTTATTTTGATGGTACTGTTGAGGCTGATCCTGATTATGGTTTTCATGCGGGAGTTTTCTTCCAGCTGAAATTCGGTAAGTTTTTCGTTAGACCCGAAGCAATTTATAATACGATGAGTACCACTTTTGATTTTCCAACCCAACCTTCCGCTTATGAGGTTGAAAAATTAAGCATCCCTTTGTTGTTTGGTTACAACATCTGGGGGCCAATCGATATCTATGCCGGGCCTGCATATCAAAATATCATGAGCTCTTCCCTTGAAGGTACCGAACCACCGGACCAAATCATCGTAGCGCAAAATACGCCACTTTCCGCCCAGGCAGGGGTTAAATTCAATCTGGGAAGGTTTGAACTGGATCTACGATATGATCGAACCCTAGCTTCGAAGGAAACTCAAAATATCGATATAGTTAATGGGGATTATGGTATTAATAAGGGGTATTTTACCGATACTCGTTTGAACCAGGTGCTTTTAAGCATAGGTTTCAAAATAGGAGACAGCGAATCTAATCCCGGGAGACGCCGCGGAAGAGGTTGCTATTTCTAAACTCAAAATAAACACTAAGAAGGCCTCAATTTTGATATTCAGAATTGAGGCTTTTTTTATTAAGAAAAACTTAAAAAAATCGGGTAAATTTTGTTATTTTGTGTAACGCTCAGTTATTTAGAGAACTGCTCTTCTTAGGTTAACCCGATAGTTATGAAAGATCTATTTTCCATTAAGCCCGAAAAAAGGAAACGCCTCATATTATTGCTCAGTTTGTTTTTTGCCTTTATCCTTATCGCCGAACTGATCGAGAATAAGAATCTTCAAAAAATCGACAGCGATTTTTCATCGCTTTATGAAGACCGGTTGATACCTGCCTCACAAATCTATGCGCTCTCCGATCTGCTCCACGAGAAACAACTCATCTTCGAGCACCTTAACGAGAATAATTTTAGGATATCGCCCACCGATCTCAAAAAAATTGAAGAGGAGAACCTGCAAATCAACAAGATCCTGGCAGAATATGAAACAACCTTACTTGTAGAGGAAGAAGTGAAACACCTTGCAAATTTCAAGACCAATCTGGAAGCCTTCCAGGAGGTAGAAGCCGAGATTCTTTATCACCTTGAGAATAAAAATTTTGGAGTGGCCCAGGTGCTTATCAATTCCAGGGGAAGAAAGTTATTTAATAGTACAAACGCTCATTTAAACCGACTGGCAGAAATACAACCTGAAGTAGGCAGAGAACTACTGGCTGATTATCGTTCCAGTTTTGGGAGTTCCAGTTTGTTGTATTATTTTAAAATAGCGATCACATTGCTCTTTGGGGTATTTGTTTTACGCCTGCTCGGCCTGGTGAACCTGGTTAGCCAGCCAAAACAAAAATTCGAGCTCAATTAATAAGCGGGTGCTGCCAACCGCGGGTCAATTAAGATTGGTTGCCTTTCTATAGCTTTTATCTGTATGGAAAGATAGCCTAATTCATCTACCACAATTCCCCGACACAGATAAATTCCTTTGCCTCTTATCGGATATTTTTCGGCTATATTTGGGAAATGCACCGTATCAAAAACATCATCGTTCTTATCGAAAAAAGTTCCAAAATACATATAGCGTTTGGTGGTGGTTGCTGTTCTTTTCAGAGTGATGAGGTTGCCGT
>NZ_JBEPWD010000058.1:0-14009 GCF_041642575.1 Salegentibacter sp.
TTATCTCCGGTCATTCACATATTCTAAAAGTGATGAACGACAAGCAGCTCAATCTACTCCATATGAATCCCGGAGCAGCCGGTAAACAAGGCTTTCAAAAAAAGAGAACGATGTTGCGATTTAAGATTGAAGTAGAAAACATCTCTGATCTTGAGGTAATCGAGTTAGGATAAAAGAATTCAGTGAGCAGTTTGCAGTGAGCAGTCTGTAGAGGAGACCAACAAAATCATTCAAAAAGCGCCAATATTTAAATTCAACTTTTTCCTATAGAATGTTTGAATCCTTTTGTCTCATTCTGGTGGGATCCTGAATCAAGTTCAGGATCAAAAATACTGGGTGAAGTGAACGTCATACCGGGTCAGACCCGGTATCTCATCTTCTTGATCCCTAATTACCTGAACATTCATATATGTGACAGTTCTAAAAAATATTGCAATATGCAGTCCCAATGAGAGCGGTTTTTAAAATTATATAAACAAAAAAACCCGAAGTCTTCACTTCGGGTTTTCACGCACTAATACTACTAAGATGATAGGCTTATCGCAATCGATCGACAGATTTTACGAGATCTTCGTCCTTTTTAATGGCCTTATTGGCCAAAACAAGAAAAACGATAGAAATGATTGGAAGAAACATCCCAATATCCTTCTTTGAGATTATAATCTCTCCGGATAAATTTAGCGACCAATAAACAAAGACTCCTAGTAAAAAAAAGTTTAACAGTATATTTAAACGCCCCAGCACAAACTGAAGCTTTCTGTTTTTGAACATAAAGATACTCACCAAAGAAAGCAATGCTGATGAAATGAACATGATAAAAACCATAAGCTCATTGTTAGCATAAACAGGAGTACCGTCTGAATTTTCCCAAAGCGGAAATAAAAAAATCAATCCGCCGCTAATTATAGCTGCCAGTAATAAGTAAACGGTCTGTATTCTTTGTAGCATATTGGGGTTAAAATTCGCCACAAAAATAACAGATTCTTTAGAAAATTCCATGCTAAATATTAAAATAAAGTCGTATAATTGCAGAAACAATTCGTAACCAGTTCTAAACAGGTTACTTAAGTCTCCAAATTTTTTCGATTCTCCCACGAGAAGTTTTAATCAAACCAAACACACAATTTTATTCTTAATTATTCATGTTTGAAATTTCAGAATTAAAAGCTAAAAAGCTACCTGAACTTCAGGAAATAGCTAAATCACTAAATGTTCCTAAGTTTAGAAGCTTAAAAAAACTAGATCTTGTATATCAAATATTAGATCATCAGGCTGCCAATCCTTCTGTTGCTAAGGAAGTTCTTGCCGAAGAATCAACAAAAAGCTCCGAGCCATCTGAAAAACCTCAGAAAAAACGACCCGGAAAAGTAGGCAGCGATAAAAAAACACAGAGCCACAAAAAACAGGAAGCATCTCCTAAAAAAGAAAATCCTCGTAAAGAAGCTCAGCCGGAAAGAGAAAAACCACAGGCCCGGCAAAATAAAAGACCTGACAACCGGCCATCTAAAGATTCCAGGGATGATAATCGCGGAAATCAGCGCGAGAAACAGGACAGCCGTAGTAAAAACACCGGAAGTCGTGACAATGGAAACCGGGATAATGGAAACAGAGATAACAATAACCGGGACGCCGGCAACCGTGATAGCCGCAATCGCTATCGCGAACCCGATTATGAATTTGACGCTATAATTGAAAGCGAAGGGGTGCTGGATATCATGCAGGACAATTACGGTTTCCTGAGATCTTCAGATTATAATTACCTGACTTCTCCAGATGATATTTATGTATCACAATCTCAGATAAGATTATTCGGTCTAAAGACCGGAGATACGGTTCTAGGTCAGATCCGTCCGCCGAAAGAAGGCGAAAAATATTTCCCTTTGATCAAGATCAATAAGATCAACGGATTGGATCCTCAGGTTGTGAGAGACCGGGTTTCTTTTGAACACCTGACTCCTCTCTTCCCTAAGGAAAAATTTAATATTGCTGAGAAGCAAAGTTCCATTTCCACCAGGATCATGGACCTTTTCTCTCCAATAGGAAAAGGGCAACGTGGGATGATCGTATCCCAACCAAAGACCGGTAAAACCATGTTGCTTAAGGATATCGCCAATGCTATCGCAGCGAACCATCCTGAAGTATACCAAATCGTGCTGTTAATTGATGAACGTCCTGAAGAAGTTACCGATATGCAACGAAATGTTCGCGGAGAGGTAGTTGCTTCAACCTTTGATAAAGAAGCTCACGAGCATGTTAGAGTAGCAAATATTGTCCTGGAAAAAGCTAAGCGTCTGGTAGAATGCGGTCATGATGTAGTGATCCTTTTGGATTCCATTACCCGTCTTGCCCGTGCCTACAATACTGTTCAGCCTGCCAGCGGAAAAGTTCTAAGTGGTGGTGTAGATGCTAATGCCCTACACAAACCAAAACGTTTCTTTGGTGCTGCCCGGAATATTGAAAACGGCGGATCGCTTTCTATCATTGCAACTGCCCTTACCGATACAGGTTCCAAAATGGACGAAGTTATCTTTGAGGAATTCAAAGGAACCGGAAATATGGAACTTCAGTTAGATAGAAAGATCGCGAATAGAAGAATTTTCCCTGCAATAGATCTTACTTCATCAAGTACACGTCGCGATGACCTGTTACTGGATGAAAATACTATACAGCGCATGTGGGTGCTACGTAAATATCTTGCAGATATGAACCCTATTGAAGCAATGGAATTTATTGAACAGCGTTTCAAGCAAACCAGAAATAATGAAGAGTTCCTCATTTCGATGAACGCCTAATTATCAGAAACACATATTTTTACTGAAACCGGAGTCTTTAAATAGCTCCGGTTTTTTATTATTCCCTGGAAATTTGTCACTTAATTTCCAGAATTATTTGGAATTTGAAGTCCATTAGAATTATATTTGCAATCATATTGCGGGAGTAGCTCAGTTGGTAGAGCGTCAGCCTTCCAAGCTGAATGTCGCCGGTTCGAACCCGGTCTCCCGCTCTAAGAACCTCTGCATATTTTGTGGAGGTTTTATTTTTAAAAAAAATGTTTACCGGGTGAGAAGCCTGTCCTGAGGGAGCTTTAAGAACCTCTACATATTTTGTGAAGGTTTTTTTGTTTGATAAAAATTGTATAACGGAAGAATTCTGCTCAAAAGTGCCGAAGGGAACCCGGTATTCGGCTCGGATGGTCTCTTTTTTTTATGTAATTATTTATTCAAAAAATACTTCTAAAACAAAATGCCTCTTAATAATTTCAAGAAAATCAGCTTTCACTTCACCCCATTTTCACCTCCTCCTTAAAGACCACAAAACTTCTATAAAGTCTTGTTAAATGCCCCCCGAAAAAGAAGTTATTCTACCAAAATAACCCTATTTTTAACTTACTAAATAAAACTACTATAAAGCATTATGAAAGATAAGCCAGGAAAAATTCAGGACAAAATAGACGCGAAATTCTTAGAGCAACGCAAGGTATTTCTTTGGGGTGATGTAAATGACAAAACCGCGAAACATGTAATAGATCGGCTTCTGTATTTGGACATGGAAAGCGATAAGGAAATACAATTCTTTATCAATAGTCCAGGCGGATTTGTCACCGATGGTTTTGCCATCTATGATACGATGCAAAGTCTGGATAGTCCGGTTTCGACAATTTGTTCGGGGCTTGCAGCTTCAATGGGTTCCATTCTTTTATCGGGTGGCACCAAAGGGAGAAGATTTATTCAACCGCATGGGAAGGTAATGATTCATCAACCAATGGGTGGAGCAAGAGGTCAGGCCTCCAATATTGAAATTCAAGCGGCTGAAATCCTAAAAATAAAAGAATTGAGCGCTCGTATTCTAGCAGAGAACTGCGAACAATCTATTGAAAAAGTAATGAAAGATTTTAACCGTGATTATTGGATGAATGCCGAAGAATCTATTGAATACGGCATAGTAGATGATATATTAAAGAAGTAAGATGGATATAAAACATAAAGAAACCGATAACAGAGGCATGTTCTACCTTGAGAACAAAAAAGGTATTTATGCTGAACTTACCTATGTTAGAAAAGATAATGATATCCTCACTATTGACCACATAGAAGTAGACGAGGAATTGGAGGGCAAAGGCTTTGCCGGAAAATTACTCCATAGATCTGTTGAATATGCCCGGGAAGAAAATCTTAAAATTGATCCGCTTTGTCCTTACGCCGAAGTACAATTTCAACGAAACGAATCTTACCAGGATGTCAAGGCATAAATCAAAAATGTCTTCTCTGAAATATCCTTTTTCTGCTCCAAAATAACCTAAATGAAATTAATAAGATTCCCCTTATATTTATTCTTAATAGTCATTCTTACATTTTCCTGTGAGAATGCCAATATAGAGCCCGGAATTGAAACTTCAAAGGTTCCGGATTCTGAAAAGATTAATGACCTAACCACGGCCATGAAGGTGGAGAAAAAAATTGAGCAATGGCAGAATGAAACTCTCAACCCGGAACTTCAGCTAAATAATATTAGATTGGTAGATAGTTTCTATTCCAAACAGGGATATCAGCCTGTATGGAATAATCGTGAGTTACGGGAAGACCTCTACCGGAGTATTGAAAATGCACAAAACCATGGTCTTCAGGCTAAAGACTACCACGGTGAATATCTTGAAATGGCCTTATCTAATCTAGAGAACCTTGAAGAGGATGAAAAAGACTTACTCGAATTGGTACTTACCGATGCGTTTTTTACTTACGCAAAGCATTTGAATTCAGGGAAACTAAATCCAAAAGAGCTATATACTATCTGGGATATTGGAACAAATGACACCGATTTTATTTCGGTTTTTGAAAAAGCAATCTCAGAAAACAGGATTTCGGCCAGCTTTAACGAGCTTGCCCCAAAACACATAGTTTACAACGGACTTCAGAAATCCCTTCAGGATTATCGGAAATTAATGGAAGGCGAGGAAAACCCCACCCAAATTGAACAAGGGGAAAGCATTAAACCTGGGGATACCAGCTCAAGAATGGCTATGATCTCCCTTCGGCTTCAGGAATTAAATTTTATAGACAGTATTCCCTCTAATTCCACACATGAATATAATGAGACTTTACAGGATGCCGTCCAGAAATTTCAGAAACATCATGGCATCGAAACAGATGCTGTAATTGGCGCAGGAACAATAACAGCCCTCAACACCACTTACCAACAACGCTATGAGCAAATCCTGGTTAATCTTGAACGCTGGAGATGGTTTCCTCAGGATCTCGGTGATCATTATATTATTGTGAATATTCCTAATTACAGATTACATTTAGTAAATGGGAAAGATACCATTAGCAGCAACCGTGTTATGGTAGGTACTGAAGCCCGAAAAACTCCGGTATTTTCAGATGAAATAGAGCATATTGTTTACAACCCAACCTGGACAATCCCTCCTACTATAAAGAAAAATGATGTAATTCCGGCTGCGAAAAAAAATACCTCCTATCTCACCAGTAGAAATATGTCAGTTTTCGATAGAAGTGGTCGCAAATTGGACCCTTCAGAAATAAACTGGAATAGCACTGAAGCGGCAAATTATACCTACAGGCAGGAAGCCGGATCTGCAAATCCCCTGGGAAAAGTAAAGATCATTTATCCGAATAAATATTCTATTTACCTGCATGATACGCCCTCGAAAAAGCTTTTCGAAAAGAATTCCAGAGCTCAAAGTTCTGGCTGTGTAAGAGTGGAGGGAGTTTTGGACCTGGCCGAATATTTACTAAACGACCAGGATAAATATACTCCCGATAAAATTGAGGGAATTCTGAAATCCGGCAAAACCACGACTATCAAAATTAGTAAAAATGTGAAAGTGCATCATTTTTACTGGACTGCCTGGCGTGAAAAGGATGAAACCTTATTTGCCGAAGATATCTACAAACAAGATAATGAGATCCTGGCGCTACTTATGAATTAAGCAACGGAGAATTATTCAGATAATTTTTATCTTCCTTATGAATGTAAATAACTGATTCGCCTTTAATGGTTTCAATTAGGTCTTTGGCAATTGTATTTGGCACGGCCGGGCAACCATAACTTCTACCCAAACGCCCTATTCTATCAATAAAATTAGGCTCGGCGTAATCTGCACCATGTACCACTACGTAACGTTTTCTGGCATTGTGGTTAAAACCTTTTTCTTGTCCGTCTAAATAAAGAGAAAGACCGTTTTTACCGTGATAAGTTGTACCTGTCACATAAAAACCAAGTGAACTTTGTAGTGAATTAACGGTATTGGAAAAGTTAGTAGCAAACTCTCCACCGGTATTTTTTCCATGAGAAACATAGGTATGAAATACCACATTTTTAGTAGTCATGTCTAAAATCCACATTCTTTTGGTTGTGGAAGAAAGACCAAAGTCAATGACGGTAAGCAATTGATTCCCAACTTTTCCTTTTTCGTCCAGTTTGCTATAACCGGTCATGGCTCTTTCAAACACATTCATAGCTGGCATACTTAAGCTATTCTCGGCAAATTCGCTGTAAACCGTAGCAACATTTTCAGAAAAAGTCTCGGGCGTTTCAGATTCCGTTCCGGAAGCCTCAGGAGCTTCAGAATCTGAAGTTATGGTTTCGGGTAAATTAGAGGAAGTAGTAAAAGCAAAGGAAAAGATAAGAATGGCGGTGATGGTTAGACTCTTATAAATCATAGATTAAATTTAAAGTTTTTTTGTTCTGTTAATTTATTCCAAATGATATGCCAAGCAAGGCATTTTTCGCGTTAATTGGTATAAAAGGGCCCTGAGAAGCGGATTTTAACATAATTCAGCAATATCAGGCTAGTTTTCAATTTATTATAACCGGGACGTTTAACACCTACAACGCAAATTAAAGAGATGTAGTATAGAAACCGCTAAGGTATATTGTTAAAATTTCGTGTTTGCTTATATTAAAAATCATGAGAAGAGGAGGTAGTTTTTTAAGAATCATTATTGGTATTGGAATAGTGATCTTTGGTTTTATCAAATTTTGTTCTTCCGCGGAAGAAAATCCCCACACAGGAGAAACTCAGTATGTCGATCTTAATACAGAAGAAGAAATGGCGCTCGGGGAAGAAAGTACTCCGGCAATGATTGAGCAATATGGAGGATTGTATTCGGATGAGGCCGAGCAAAGGAAGATTAGGGAAATCGGTCAGGAACTGGTGCGAAACAGTATTGCAAACGCCACACCATATGAATATGAATTCTACCTGCTGGCCGACCCCAACACCATCAACGCCTTTGCACTTCCCGGTGGCCCGGTTTTTATAACCTATGCTCTTTATTCGAAACTTGAAAATGAAGATCAATTAGCCGGAATCCTTGGACACGAAATAGGTCATGTTATAGGCCGACACTCTGCCGAAAGAATAGCAAAACAAGGATTCACTAATTCGGTAATATCCGGCGTGGCTGTTGGTTCCGGTAGCCAGGAGGCCGGCCAGGCAGCGGCGGTGATCGGGAATCTGGTGAATATGAAATATGGCAGGGGTGACGAGCTGGAAAGTGATAACCTGGGAGTAAAAATTATGATTGATGCCGGATACAATCCTGAAGAAATGATTGGCGTAATGCAAATTCTGAAAGAAGCTGCAGGTCCAAATCGCACCCCTGAATTTCAGAGCACTCATCCCGATCCTGAAAATCGCATTGAAAAAATTAGGGAAGCCATAGAAGAGCACCAATAGATTTAATACAACATTAGTAGGGCTTGCTTAGTTAAGGCTAAAATTTGTTTTTATCTTTATAGCCAAATTTTAATTGAGTTATGAATAAGAAAGTACTCCTAATGATCCTTGATGGATGGGGAATCACCCAGGACCCTAAAGTTTCTGCTATAGCGCAGGCTAACACTCCGTTTATGGATTCAGTTATAAAAGAATATCCACACGCAGAATTACGAACCGACGGGATGAGTGTTGGTCTTCCCGAAGGTCAAATGGGGAATAGTGAAGTAGGACATATGAATCTTGGTGCCGGTAGAATAGTTTATCAGGATCTGGTAAAGATCAATATGGCTGTGGAAAAAAATACTCTAAAAGATGAACCTGTTCTGGAACAGGCTTTTTCCTACGCTATAAAAAACAATAAACCTATTCATTTTATGGGCCTTTTAAGCGATGGCGGGGTTCACTCTCATATCAATCATCTAAAGGGTCTGCTTTCAGCGGCGGAAGAATTTGGTGTTAAGGAAAAATACGTGCACGCTTTTACCGATGGTCGTGATGTAGATCCGCATTCCGGAAAAGAATTCATTATTGAAATTGAAGAGCACCTTAAAAAGACCAATAGCAAATTAGCCACGGTAATAGGAAGATATTTCGCCATGGACCGTGACAAACGCTGGGAACGGGTAAAAAAAGCCTATGATCTTATTACCAAAGGCATAGGACAAAAATCCACCAATGCTGCTGAAGCTATGGAAAACAGCTATAAAAACAATATTAGCGATGAGTTTATAGAGCCAATAGTTCTTACTGATGAAGCCGGGGAACCTGTTGCCAAACTCAGCGAGAAAGATGTGGTAATTTTCTTTAATTTCAGAACCGACCGTGGAAGACAGCTTACCCAGGCCCTTACACAGGAAGATTTCGCCGAATATGACATGAAAAAACTTATGTTATATTATGTTACTATAACCAAATATGACGATAGTTTTGAAGGCATAAACGTGGTATTCAAAAAGGATAATATCAAATCTACCCTTGGCGAAGTCCTGGAATACACGGGGAAAAAACAAATAAGGATCGCTGAAACCGAAAAGTATCCACATGTAACCTTTTTCTTTTCCGGAGGACGTGAAAAGCCTTTTGAAGGTGAGAAAAGAATTATGTGTAATTCTCCAAAGGTGGCTACGTACGACCTGCAACCGGAAATGAGCGCATATGAACTAAGAGATAAGATCATCCCGGAGATAAAAGACCATTCAGCCGATTTTATATGTCTGAATTTCGCAAACCCGGATATGGTTGGGCATACCGGAGTTTTTGAGGCCGCAGTAAAAGCCTGTGAAACGGTAGATTCCTGTGCAAAGGATGTGGCTGAAGTCGCCAGGAAAAATGATTATTCGGTACTGATCATCGCCGATCATGGAAACAGTGAAACAATGATCAATCCTGACGGAAGCCCGAACACGGCGCACACCACTAATCCGGTGCCACTTATTTTGATGGATAGTGATGTAAAAGAGATAAAAAGCGGGAAACTTGGAGATATTGCTCCAACAATTTTAAAGCTAATGGGAATAGACCAACCCGATCTAATGACACAGGATCCTTTAATTTAAAATGATGATGAGTAAAATAATATTAATCCTTATCAGCCTTCTATTAGGCGGTAATTTTTCAGAAGAAATCACCAGAGAAGATTCAAAAGAGACCGTTCAGGAGGAATACCTTCTTGGGAAGTTTCAGCGGAAAGAACTGGAACAAAAGCCTTATTCCTACTGGTTTAGCAGGGGATACAAAAGCTATAAGCCGGAGGAAGCACAGATGAAACGAATAAAGGAAAATATCTCTGAATATGAGATATTCCTCTTTATGGGAACCTGGTGTGCCGATAGCCAGTTAGAGGTGCCTAAACTGTTTAAGATCCTGGATCAATCCGGTTACGATCCAACAAAATTAACCAGTATAGCAGTAGACCTTTACAAGGAAACGCCCAATCACATTGAAAAAGAATTTAATGTGATGCTTGTGCCAACTATAATTTTTTATAAAGACGGCAAGGAGGTAAATCGCTTTGTAGAATTCCCCATGGAAACATTTGAAGAGGATATAGCTGATATAGTAAGTGAAAAATCCTATAAAAATCCATATGCCGATTTTTAAAAAAGACCAATAAATTTCAGATTAATCTTTCTAATTTTGTAAAATGCCCAAATCCCTTACAATTGCCGTAGATTTTGATGGCACCATTGTAGAGAACAAGTATCCCGAGATTGGTAAACCTATGCTTTTCGCCTTCGAATCTTTGCAAAAGCTACAGGAAGAAGGCCATTTGCTTATCCTTTGGACCTACAGATATGGTGAAAAACTGGAAGAAGCGGTAGAGTTCTGCCGAACCCGGGGAATCGAGTTCTACGCTGTAAATAAAAGTTATCCCGAAGAAGATTTCGACCAGGGGATAAGCAGAAAGATACTTGCCGATATTTTTATAGACGATAGGAATATTGGAGGAATGCTGGGTTGGGGTGAAATTTACCAACAACTTTCTACATCAAAACAGCAACCAAGGAAAAAGAAATCCGGTTTTTTTAACCGCTTTTAAAATTTAAGAATGATAATACCAAAAACAAAAGAAGAGATAGAATTGCTAAGGGAAAGTGCCCTGATAGTTTCGAAAACCCTTGGTATGCTTGCTGCCGAAATAAAACCAGGTATCACTACCCTTCAGTTGGATAAAATGGCAGAAGAATTCATCAGGGATCACGGGGCCGTACCCGGCTTTTTGGGAATGTACGATTTTCCTAATTCTCTATGTATGAGCCCAAATGCACAGATAGTTCATGGAATCCCAAACGATACACCGCTACAGGAAGGAGATATTATTTCTATTGATTGCGGTGCATTAAAAAATGAATTTTATGGCGACCACGCTTACACTTTTGAAGTTGGTGATGTGCTCCCCGAAATTAAAGAATTGCTTAAGGTCACTAAGGAGTCTTTATACGTTGGAATAAGAGAATTTAAGGCAGGAAACCGAGTTGGAGATGTTGGATATGCAATTCAGCAATACACAGAAAGCCGTGGTTATGGTGTTGTAAGAGAACTAGTAGGCCATGGTTTAGGAAGAAAGATGCATGAAGATCCCGAAATGCCTAACTATGGAAAACGCGGCAGAGGAAAAAAATTTGTAGAAGGAATGGTGGTAGCCATTGAACCCATGATAAACCTTGGTACGCACCGCATAAAACAATTACCCGATGGGTGGACCATCTTAACAGCAGATAATCAACCAAGTGCCCATTTTGAACATGATGTGGCCCTGGTTAATGGAAAACCGGAATTGTTATCTACATTTAAATATATTTACGAAGCTTTAGGAATGGAGAATGATGAGGAAGTAGAATTTAGAGCACAAGTATATGATTAAAGATTTTAGACAGGAGCGATGGGAAACCTTACACAAGGAGGAGTGGCAGGAGAGATTCGTCTATAAAGTTTCCAATTTTGGGCGAATGGTCAGTTTTCTCAGAAATCCTGAGGGAGAACTAATGAAAGGCGGAAGAATTGGGGGCTACCTTAATTTTTCGGTGAAACTGAAAAATGGTAAGTCCAAAAGCTATTATATTCACCGTATCGTAGCTGAATTATTCCTGAAGAAAAAAGAGAATGACAAATATGTTATTCACAAGAATTTTCAGAAAGACGATAACCGGGTATCTAATCTTGCCTGGATGACCCAGGAAGAATGGGTGCAACATCAATATGAAAGTCCCAAGGTTAAGGAGAATAAGCACAAGAGAAAATTACGCAAAGTGGTTTCTTATTCGAAACTTACCTATGCCCAGGCGGTGATCCTCAAAAAGAAACTGCTGGACCCGAAACGCAAAACGCGCATTAGAGTACTTGCGAAACAATTTGGAGTTTCTGAAATGCAATTGTACCGAATAAAATCTGGTGAAAACTGGGGTGATATCGAAGTTTGATATCAATGTAGCTGAATAATAAATGAAATGAAAAAAGTTTTTAAGCTAATCCTCAACGCTTTTCCAAGGCCGTTGTTAATCAGGTTTAGTTATTTGGCAAGACCGTTTCTGGAATTAGCGCTCCGCGGAAATAAATACACCGATCCCATTGATGGTAGTAGTTTTAAAAAATTTCTTCCCTACGGATATGTAAAGCAGCGGGAAAATGTCCTTTCCCCTTCTACCCTATCCCTGGAACGCCACCGTTTGCTCTGGCTTTATCTCAAAAATGAGACCGACTTCTTTAACCGAAATTTAAAGGTGCTCCATTTCGCCCCGGAACAGGCTTTTTATAAGCGATTCAGGAATCTAAATAACCTGGATTACACCACTACAGATCTCAATTCTCCCCTGGCTGATGTAAAAGCTGATATTTGCAACCTGCCTTTTTTAGATAATGAATTTGATTTTATTCTTTGTAACCACGTGCTGGAACATATTCCTGATGACACTAAAGCTATGCAGGAGATCTACCGGATTTTGAAACCCGGCGGCACGGCGATTCTTCAAATTCCACAAGATCTGGATCGGGAAAAAACATTCGAAGATGATTCAATTACAGATAAAACCGAACGGGAAAAGATCTTTGGTCAATATGACCATGTACGAATTTATGGTAGAGATTACTTTGATAAACTAAGTAGTATAGGGTTCAAAGTGAAAGAAGTGGATTATACCCGGGAATTATCTTCAGAAGAAATAAACAAATACCGCCTGGCCAAAGGCGAAATTATTCCGGTTTGTAAAAAATAATTAATCCCGTAATACCTTTTCGAAACCTTCTGTAGTATAAACTTCAGGTTCGCCATTATTCACGAAGATCAGATAGGCATCAACATTATCAAGTTTCTCTACTAAACTAACAGCTTTTTCATAACCCATAGCCATAAATGCTGAAGCATAACCATCGGCAAGGGTGCAGTTTTCAGCTAAAACCGAAGCGCTAAGAAGATCATTCTTTTCGGCACGACCGGTGAGGGGATTAATTGTATGAACGAAGGTATTTCCTGTTGAATCTAAACTGAATTTACGGTAATTCCCCGAGGTTGCCATTGCCCTGTTCTGCAAGGCGAGTATTCCTTGAAAAGTACGCTTTCCAACCTCCTGTTCAGGATCATCTATAGCCACCAGCCAGTCTGCATCTTTTTGCATATTTCTGCCTTTGGCCACAAGTTCACCGCCCAATTCAATGAGATAATTTTCAGTACCTTTTTCATCAAAATATTCAGCAATAACATCGATGGCGTAACCTTTTGCAATCGCATTAAAATCTATATAAATTCCAGGAGTTTCCTTTATTATTTTATTATCCTCAGTCAGATGAAGTTTATCAAAACCAACAAGCTGGTGAAGGGAGTCCAGATATACCTCATCAGGTTGCTCAAGCTGTTTTTCAGGGCCAAAACCATAAGCGTTTACAAGGTTTCCAACTGTAGGATCAAAATAGCCTTCGCTCTCCTCATATATCTTTCTAGAGGCCTGGAAGACATTTACAAAATGTTCATCTACCACCACGTTTGTATCACCCTGATTGATCCTGGAAATATCAGAGTCAGGTTGATAAGTGCTCATCGAGGTGTTTATAATTTCAAAAATAGAATCCAGGGCAGGCTGCACTTCTAATTCTTCATCTGAAAAATATTTAATATTATACGTGGTTCCAAGCGCCATTCCTGAAACGCTTTTGGTAGAAATTTCAGATTGACACGCTAGTAGTAAACTTAGCGAAATCAATAAAAGCAAATGTTTTTTCATAACTTAAATTTCCTGCCATCCATCATAATTCACCACATAATCCTCCCCATGAGCAACAGGTTTCTCATAATCTTCAGAATTCGCTAATCCCACGCCTGCATAAAAAGTTCTAGCCTTGAATTTAAGAGCATGCTCTTTTATGGTCTGCAGGAATTGTCCCTCGAAAATTTTGGGATCATGAGGGTATTCTATAGCACGAACAATTACAAAATGCAGTTTCTTATCTTTAAGAGCAACAAACTGCGGATCTTTCTCGATCTTACTGTTCACTCCCAAAAATTCATAGCCTCGTTCCTCAAGGTCTTTCCCCACGATATTCATCGCAAGGTTATGCAGCTCCTGGTCGTTTAATTTAGCCATAGTGCAAAAATAAAAAAGACCGGCATCATAGCCGGTCTTTTTTGCTTATTATTTAATTGAAGATTAACCTCCAAAGTCATCAAATCTAATATTCTCATCGGGTAAACCAAAGTCTTCTCCCATTTTCTGAACAGCTTTGTTCATCAATGGAGGTCCACAGAAATATAATTCGATCTCTTCAGGTTCTTCGTGTT
>NZ_JBEPWD010000059.1:0-13442 GCF_041642575.1 Salegentibacter sp.
AAACCAATAACCGACAGTATTCATCATGAAGGTTATAATATTTATAGTTTTGATGAGCAGGAATATAAGCCAAAAGCGATTACTGATGCCATTTTTATAAGGCCCGGGAATACCTATAGCGATATAGCCCGTACCCGAACTTATAACCGAATCACTTCTCTTAGAAATTTTAAATATCCAACTATTCGTTACACACCCGATCCTGAAGACAGCACCCGCACTGATTTAGTAGCGAATATATTTCTTACTCCTCAACAGAAATATTCTGTTGGATTTGATTTCGAGATATCTCAAAGTAATATTCAGGAATTCGGGATAGGTTTTGGAGGGTCACTCCTAATAAGAAACGTTTTCAATGGTGCTGAAAACCTTGAAATTTCTGGACGGGGAAGTGTAGGATCTTCTACCGATGCAGCCGCCAGCAGTGATAAAGATCGCTTTTTTGATATTTCTGAAGTTGGAGCAGATCTTAAACTCAGTTTTCCACGAATATTTCTTCCATTTGACACCGAGAGGGTTATCCCTAAATACATGTCTCCTTTCACCACGCTTAGTTTAGGAGTAAGCACTCAGTCTAATATCGGGCTGGACAAAAGAAACCTTTCCGGTGCAATGGAATACCGATGGTCCCCATCAAGACAGCTAACTAACAGGCTGGACCTGCTCAACATACAATATGTAAGAAACCTGAATATCGATAATTATTTTAATGTCTACCGAAATTCTTATAATGAATTAAATGAAATTGTTCAGGCCCCCAATGTGGTTACCAACCCCGATTATCTTAATGAGGAAGGCGGGTTAAGTATCCCTGAGGGTGCCGAAAATTTCCTGGAAGATATTGATAATGATTCAGGAGCAACAACGGGTTTAAATTCAGAACAAGAACAAATAGCTAATTATGTTAGAGAAAGAAAAAACCGTTTAACAGAGAATAACCTGATTTTTGCCACCAATTACACCTATCTATGGAATACTAAGGAAAACCTCTACGATCGGGAATTTACCAGGTTTAGGTTTAAGGTAGAAGCTGCAGGAAACCTGTTATCGGTTGTTTCAAATCTGGCCGGACTGGAGAAAAACTCTAATGGCAATTACGATATTTTGGGTGTGAATTTTTCCCAATATGCTAAAACCGAAATAGATTTCATAAAACACTGGGACCTGGGTGATGAAAATATTTTTGCAATTCGGGCTTTTGGAGGAATTGCAATTCCCTACGGAAATGCCAATAGCATACCTTTTGCACGTAGTTTCTTTGCCGGAGGTCCCAACGACAACCGTGCATGGCAGGCATATGACCTGGGACCGGGCAGCACAGGCGGCCGAAACGAGTTTAATGAAGCTAATATGAAATTAGCCTTCAATTTTGAATACCGATATAACCTTTTCGGCTCATTACATTCAGCTGTTTTTGTAGATGTAGGTAATATCTGGAACGTACTTGATATCGTCGAAAATGAAGAAGCAACTTTCACCTCCTTTTCCGATCTAAAAAACATTGCTGTGGGTTCAGGTTTTGGATTGAGATATGACTTTAACTTCTTTGTATTGAGATTTGATGTAGGTTTCAAAACCTATGACCCCGCCCGTGAGGAGGGAAACCGTTGGTTTAAAGATTATAACTTCAATCACGCGGTTTATAATGTAGGGATCAATTATCCTTTCTAAGCCATTTAATTTTCTTATTTTTGTAAGCCAAATTCAATTAATTATGAGTCATAAAATTAAACCGGGCGTTGCCACAGGAAAAGAAGTTCAGGAAATATTTAAACTAGCCAAAGAAAAGGGTTTTGCCCTGCCTGCGGTAAACGTAATAGGATCAAGCAGCATTAATGCAGTATTAGAAACTGCAGCTGAATTAAATTCACCCGTTATCATTCAATTTTCAAACGGAGGAGCTCAATTCAATGCTGGCAAGGGTCTTTCCAATGAAAATGAAAAGGCTGCCATTGCAGGCGCTGTAGCAGGTGCAAAGCATGTACACGAACTTGCAGAATTATATGGAGTACCAGTAATAATGCACACTGACCATTGTGCTAAAAAACTACTTCCCTGGATAGATGGTTTACTCGATGCCAGCGAAAAACATTTCGAGCAATTCGGGAAACCACTATATAGCTCTCACATGATAGATCTTTCAGAAGAAAGCCTGGAAGAAAATATGGAGATAAGCAAAAAGTATCTCGAGCGAATGAGTAAAATGGGGATGACCCTGGAAATCGAACTCGGTGTAACCGGTGGTGAAGAAGACGGGGTAGATAATACTGATGTAGACGTATCTAAACTTTACACCCAACCCGAAGAAGTGGCTTATGCTTTTGAGGAGTTACGAAAAGTAAGCGACCAATTTACCATAGCAGCTGCTTTTGGAAATGTTCACGGGGTTTATAAGCCTGGAAATGTAAAACTTACACCAAAGATTTTAAAAGAATCTCAGGAACACATTACCAAAAATTTCAACGTAAAAGAAAATTACATAGATTTTGTTTTCCATGGCGGTAGTGGTTCTTCTCTGGAAGAAATCAGGGAATCAATTGGTTATGGTGTGATTAAAATGAACATTGATACCGACCTTCAATACGCCTATCTGGAAGGAATTCGTGATTATATAGGCAGTAAAAAAGATTATCTTGCCGCTCAAATTGGTAACCCTGAAGGAGACGACGTTCCAAACAAAAAATACTACGATCCCAGAAAATGGGTTCGTGAAGGTGAGCTCACTTTCAAAGCACGTTTGAAAAAAGCTTTCGAAGACCTTAATAACGTTAATACATTATAGAATAATTTTAAAAAACAGTTGGAGTTTTAAACTTCAGCTGTTTTTATTTATAATATACCCTAAGATTCGGGAGATAACCCGGAACAGTTCAATCCCTGAAACCTGAAACAAATGGCTTGGTTTAAAAGAACACAAAAAGGAATTCAAACCCCTACAGAAAATAAAAAGGATGTCCCTAAAGGTTTATGGTATAAATCTCCCACGGGAAAGATTGTAGATGCAGAACAACTGGAGAGCAATTTTTATGTAAGCCCGGAAGATGGTTACCATGTAAGAATAGGTAGCACCGAATATTTCAAGATCCTTTTTGACAACAACGAATTCAAGGAGCTCGATAAGAACATGAGTTCTAAAGATCCGCTTAACTTCAAGGACACTAAAAAATATACCGACAGGTTAAAAGCTGCCGAAGAAAAGACCGGCTTAAAAGATGCCGTTCGTACTGCTGTTGGCAAATCCAATGGAAAAGACCTGGTAGTAGCCTGTATGGATTTTACCTTTATTGGAGGCTCTATGGGCTCTGTAGTAGGAGAAAAAATTGCACGGGCAGCCGACTATTCTTTAAAGAACAACATCCCTTTAATGATCATTTCCAAGTCAGGCGGGGCTCGTATGATGGAAGCAGCTTTATCCCTGATGCAGCTGGCAAAAACTTCAGTTAAACTCGCCCAATTGTCAGAAGCAAAGGTTCCCTACATTTCCTTATGTACAGATCCAACCACGGGAGGAACCACGGCTTCCTTTGCAATGTTAGGTGATATCAATATCTCTGAACCCGGTGCACTTATTGGTTTTGCCGGTCCACGGGTGGTAAAAGACACTACAGGAAAGGATCTTCCGGATGATTTTCAAACTGCTGAATTCGTAAAGGAGCACGGTTTTCTTGATTTCATAGTAAAACGTTCTGAACTCAAAAACAAGGTGAATCTTTATATCGATCTTATTCAGAATCAACCTATAAGAAAATAATTAGAGGTTTTAAATAACTATATCTTAGGAAAATAGTATATTTGCCGCTTGACAGAAAAACTGTCAATACATAAAAATCATTTAAATAAATATTGGAATGTATTTAGCAAAAGAAAAGAAGCAGGAAATCTTCGAAAAACACGGTAAAAGTAAAACTGATACCGGATCTACTGAAGGTCAGATCGCATTGTTCACTTACAGAATTGCCCACCTATCAGAACACCTTAAGAAAAACCGCAAGGATTATAACACCGAGCGTTCTTTGGTAATGCTGGTTGGTAAAAGAAGAAGCTTACTGGATTATTTAATGAAGAAAGATATTTTGAGATATCGTGCTATCGTTAAAGAATTAGGATTAAGAAAATAAATTTCAAAGGGGGCTTTACGCCCCCTTTTTTTATTTAAAAGCAATTTTTATATTGCTTCAAATTGTCGCTCAAAGAGAGTAGTTTTTTCATTGGTCTGCACAATTACACACAACAACACAACTCCCGGCCGTCCGGTTTAGGCGGAGACCATTGTATAACAAAAGATCTGGTGAAGTTATTCAGATCAAAGAATTCAAATTATTATGATTCCACAAACATTTAAAGAGGTTATCGATCTTGGAGATGGAAGAGAAATCTCTATCGAAACCGGAAAACTGGCAAAACAGGCTCATGGGTCGGTTGTTGTTCAAATGGGTAACGCGATGTTACTTTGTACCGTAGTGTCTTCTTATAAAGAAAGCACTTTGGATTTCTTTCCGTTAACCGTAGATTACAGAGAAAAATTTGCAGCTGCAGGACGTTATCCCGGTGGTTTTTTCAAAAGAGAAGCAAGACCTAGTGATGGTGAAGTATTAACGATGAGAATAGTAGACCGCGTATTGCGACCATTGTTCCCATCAGACTACAGAACCGAAACCCAGGTAATGATCCAGTTGATGTCTCACGATGAAGAAGTAATGCCAGATGCTTTGGCAGGTCTTGCTGCTTCGGCCGCTATTCAACTTTCAGACATTCCTTTTGAAACCGCTATTTCTGAAGCCCGTGTGGGTAGAGTAAATGGTGAGTTTATAATTAACCCAAGCCGCAGCCAGCTGTCAGAATCAGACATCGATATGATTATTGGTGCTTCTGCAGATTCTGTAATGATGGTGGAAGGTGAGATGAAAGAAATTTCAGAGGAAGAAATGGCAGAAGCCATTCAATTTGCTCACGAACACATTAAAAAACAAGTAGACGCACAGTTGCGTTTAGCTCAAGCTTTTGGCAAAAAACCGGTAAGGGAATATGCTACTGCTGAAGAAAAAGAAGATATCGAGAAAAAAGTTCGCGATACAGCTTATGACAAGATTTACGAAATCGCTAAAGGCGGTCATAGTAAAAGAGATCGTGGTGAAGCATTTTCAGCCGTAAAAGAAGAAGTTTTAGCATTATTTTCTGAAGAGGAATTGGAAGAAAATGAAAAGCTGATCAAAAAATATTTCAATAAAACCGAAAAAGATGCGGTAAGAGAACTTACCCTTGCAGAAGGTTTGCGATTAGATGGAAGAAAAACCGACGAGATTCGCCCAATCTGGTGTGAAGTTGATTATTTGCCATCAGTTCATGGTTCTGCCATCTTCACCCGTGGAGAAACTCAGGCATTGGCAACAGTAACACTTGGTACTTCAAGGGAAGCTAACACCATAGATATGCCAACTCACCAGGGAGAGGAAACTTTCTACCTGCATTATAATTTCCCTCCATTTTGTACAGGAGAAGCCTACCCAATCAGAGGTACTTCAAGACGTGAAATTGGTCACGGAAACCTTGCCCAACGTGCCTTAAAAGGTATGATTCCTGAAAACAACCCGTATACTGTACGAATTGTTTCTGAAGTCTTAGAATCTAACGGTTCTTCTTCTATGGCAACGGTTTGTGCCGGAACTATGGCATTAATGGATGCAGGGGTTGATATGACCAAGCCTGTTTCCGGTATTGCAATGGGATTGATCTCTGATGGAGAGCGCCACGCAGTACTTTCAGATATTCTTGGAGATGAAGATCACCTTGGAGATATGGACTTTAAAGTAACCGGAACAGCTGACGGGATCACCGCTTGCCAGATGGATATTAAAGTTAAAGGACTTCCTTATGAGATTTTAGTTAAAGCACTAAAACAAGCCCGTGAGGGAAGACTTCATATTCTTGAGAAACTAACTGAAACTATTTCTGAGCCAAACAAAAATGTAAAAGCTCACGCTCCAAAAATAATCACCAGGAGAATTCCTAACGAATTTATCGGTGCATTGATTGGACCAGGAGGAAAAGTAATTCAGGAACTTCAAAAAACCACCGGAACCGAGATCGTGATCAACGAAGATCCTGTTACCGAAGAGGGAATTGTAGAAATTCTTGGAACTAACCAGGAGGGAATTGATAAGGTTCTTGCTAAAATAGAATCTATCACCTTTAAACCTGAAAAAGGTAGCGTTTACGAAGTAAAAGTTATAAAGGTTCTTGATTTTGGAGCTGTGGTAGAATATCTTGATGCTCCAGGCAACGAGGTTTTACTTCACATTTCTGAACTGGCATGGGAACGCACCGATAATGTTACCGACATTGTAAATGTTGGGGACGTAATTGATGTAAAATACTTTGGGGTAGATCCTAAAACCCGTAAGGAAAAAGTTTCAAGAAAAGCATTACTTGACAAACCTGAAGGTTACCAGCCTCGTCCACCAAGAGATAACGATCGTAACGACAGAGGTCGTGATAATCGTGGATCAAGGGACAACCGTGGCCGTGATGACCGCAGAGGAAGAGACACAAGAGATCGAGATCGAAAAGACAAGGACTAGATAGTCTTTAGCTTATAAATTGAAATCCCCGGAAATAATTTCCGGGGATTTTTTTTTAGTTTATTCACTGCTGCCCGTTAAAGCTGCCACCTTTCAGTAAATCCAATCAAGTTTTGAACTTTAATCTTGTTGAAGTTAGTAAACATTACGAGGCGTAGTTTTTAAAAATACTACACTAAAGTGGACGCGAAATCCGTAAAGATTTTTGGAAAGGACGCAGACTTTGGATAACATGATGAATCTTAGATCTTGCTGTTTTCAATATATTTATTTTTTTGAATCATTAATCCTGGTTTTTGTTTTTTTGCGTTAGGGATTGCAGTGGAAAGCCCACAGCGCATGGAATGAGCGAGGACTTGTAGCGTAAAGCCCGGCCCAAAGGGAAACGCTCAAATTAAATTAATTAAGGTTTCTTGTAACATTTCGACTACTCCTTACGTATAACCTAATACAAGAGCTATTCACAAATTAAAATCCAAGGAGACGATAGATGAGACAACTTAAGATTACGAAGCAGGTAACGAACCGTGAAACTGCTTCGCTGGATAAGTATTTGCAAGAAATTGGAAAAGTTGATTTAATTACTGCTGATGAAGAGGTAGAATTAGCACAACGAATTAAAGCGGGTGATGACCGTGCTTTGGAGAAACTAACCAAAGCAAATTTACGTTTTGTAGTTTCGGTGGCGAAACAATATCAAAACCAGGGTTTAACCCTCCCCGACCTTATTAACGAAGGAAATTTAGGATTGATTAAAGCTGCTAAACGTTTTGACGAAACCCGTGGTTTTAAATTTATCTCATACGCTGTTTGGTGGATTCGCCAGTCTATTCTTCAGGCCCTGGCAGAACAATCAAGAATTGTTCGTTTACCATTGAATAAAATTGGATCTATAAACAAGATCAACAAAACCTTTGCTTTTCTTGAACAATCTCATGAGCGCCCACCTAGTGCCGAAGAGATCGCAAAAGAACTGGACATGACCATTAACGACGTTAAGGAATCTATGAAGAATTCTGGCCGTCACGTATCTATGGATGCTCCTTTAGTAGAAGGTGAGGATTCTAACCTTTACGATGTATTGCGTTCTGGGGAATCTCCAAATCCTGATAAAGAACTTTTACACGAATCTTTAAGAACAGAGATTGAGCGGGCCTTAGAAACCTTAACTCCACGTGAAGCCGATGTTATTCGTTTGTACTTTGGGTTAGGAGATCAGCACCCAATGACCCTTGAGGAAATTGGCGAGACTTTTGATCTTACACGCGAAAGAGTTAGACAAATTAAAGAAAAAGCGATTAGAAGGCTGAAGCACACTTCCAGAAGTAAGATTCTTAAAACTTACCTTGGATAAAATATTGAAGATGACAACAGTTAATACCGGCTGATTACCGGTTAACAAAATAACTGTTCGTTTTTTGATTGATGAATGACCCCGGAGTGATGACCGGGGTTTTTTCATTTTAATATTTTCTGAACCCGAGTTTCTCTTCCTAATTACTATTTTTGCAGAAACAACTCAAACAACACATGACCTCAAAACTTATTGCTCCATCTATTCTGGCTGCCGATTTCGGCAATCTTCAGCGTGATATTGAAATGGTTAATCAAAGCGATGCCGACTGGTTTCACATAGATATTATGGATGGTGTTTTTGTGCCGAATATCTCCTACGGAATGCCGGTTCTACAGGCGATAAACAAGCATGCACAAAAGCTAATTGACGTACATTTAATGATCGTAGATCCTGATCGTTACATCAAGGAATTCGCTAAACTGGGAGCAAATAATCTTACTGTACATTATGAAGCCTGCAACCATTTACACAGAACCTTGCAAGCAATTAAAGCTGAAGGCATGAAAGCGGGAGTAGCCATTAATCCGCATACCAGTGTAGATCTTTTAAAAGATGTGATAAAAGACATTGACCTGGTTTGCCTGATGAGCGTTAATCCCGGTTTTGGAGGCCAGAGTTTTATTGAAAACACCTATAATAAAATTCAGCGTTTAAAGGAAATCATCCTTACCCATAACGCCCCCACCCTTATTGAAATTGATGGCGGTGTAACCAATGAGAATGCTGAAAAACTGATAAAGGCCGGAGCAGATGTCCTGGTTGCTGGAAGCTACGTTTTTAAAGCCCAGGATCAGTTGGAAACCATTAAAGAACTGAAGAAACTTGCAAACTCCTAATAAAGTATACGATGTAATTATAATTGGCGGAGGTCCTATAGGCATAGCCTGCGGACTTGAAGCCGAAAAGAAGGATCTCTCCTATTTGATCCTGGAGAAGGGTTGCCTGGTAAACTCACTCTACCACTACCCTACCAACATGACCTTCTTCTCCACTTCCGAAAAACTTGAACTGGATAATATACCTTTCATCAGCACTAATCCGAAGCCCAAAAAGGCTGAGGCTTTAGAATATTACCGAAGGATAACAACATCGAATAACCTGAATATTAATTTATTTGAGAAAGTTGAAAAAGTTGATTCTGAAGGTGAAGAGCATATCATTACCACACCAATAGGTTCGTACTCTGCAAAAAATGTGGTGGTGGCTACCGGTTTTTACGACATCCCTAACTATTTGGGAATTCCGGGAGAGGACCTGCCAAAAGTAGCTCATTATTATGATGACCCGCACTATTACGCCGCTTCAAATACAATTATAGTAGGTGCCAGTAATTCAGCGGTTGATGCTGCCCTGGAAATTTACCGCAAGGGAGGCGAGGTTACCATGATCGTGAGAAAAGAAGAGATTGGTCGCAGGGTAAAATATTGGGTAAGACCTGATATTATTAATCGTATAGAAGAAGGCAGCATTAAAGCTTACTTCAATGCCTATCTCAAGGAAATCAGGAAAAAAGAAGTGATTATTACAACTTCTGAAGGCGATAAAACCCTGGAAAATGATTTTGTTTTACTTCTTACCGGCTATCGCCCAAACTTTGAGTTCTTAAAAAATATGGGGATTGAATTATCTGAGGACGGGAGAAAAATCCCGCAGTATGATGAAAAAACAATGGAAACCAATGTAAAAGGTATTTACCTTGCTGGTGTAATTTGTGGTGGTGTCGAAACTCACAAGTGGTTTATTGAAAATTCAAGGGTTCACGCAACAATGATAATGGAAGACCTGGCCAAAAAGAAGGAAAGTTAACTTATATATTTTCCAGAAATTCTTTGAGTAAAACAGCGTGATTTTGCTCTTTATCTTTTGCTCCGTATAAAAGCAGCAAAGTCTTTCTTTTATCTAATTCCTGAAGATCTTCAAGTGTCCATAACCTGTCAACCAGGATCCTAATATCAGTCCCGGCTGTTTTGTTTTCATAAATTCTGGCAATACTTAGCTCCATAATATAAAAATAAAAAAAGCGATCTCAGGGCAGGTATGAGATCGCTTTTATTCAGGAAAGAAAATAGTATAATTAATTACTCATCAAAACTACTTCAGATGAGCTTAAAATTTCATTTCGGTTTAATAGTCTTCCGTAAAATTCTAAGTCAATCTTACCGTTTCTAAAGGATTTATCCAGCCATTTCGTAGCCTTTTGAACAGGGAATTTATAAACCTTAATTTCCGGGTAGGTCTCCGGGGAATCTGACTCGTCAATCCCTATTTCAATTTGTTTCTTTTCCTTGTTATAATATACATATTTAGCAAGGAAATTATGCTTAATCAAGCTGATAAACTCTTCGGGCAGTTTCTCGGAAGTTTCACATTCCTCTACATATTGTTTTACCAGTTGCTTTAATGAAAGCCTGATTTCATTAGTATTTAAATATGACGCCATAATTTTAATTTTAGTTTAGTTGCAAGGCTAAATTATGTCATCGATATCTGTCATTAAATTTTTTATGTGTAGTTTAACTTCAACTTCAAAAAAATTCTAAATATTTCCTTAGCTATTCTTCGTTTAATTTAGCGAAATGCCTGTTATTATACAGAATACTAAAAAATACAGGGATTTAATATTAACTTTTAATCTTACGATAATCACCGGAATTAAATTAGAAGTAGTCAGATCAACTTTCTAAAATCCTTGCTGAATTACAATGCAGGAAAATTCAAATAAAAGATAACCTGTAAAAGGTTTTTTTCTAGCTGGCTCATGAAAAAAAGGGGAGAATTGAGTAAAAGTTTGAGAAAGCAAGATTTGAAGATTCTCATTCACGATTCCTGGCTATGGCCCTAAGATCTTCAATTTCTTTTTTTTGTTCAAAAATGTATTTTTTGTGTTTTTTGTTACTGCGCCGGATGAACAGATACCAAAGAATTGCTGCCAAAACAAACACCAATCCTATAATATGAGTAAATTCTATATGATACATTTTCTATTAAAAAGCTCATGAATTTAATTATTTAATCAGGAAATAAGCCTGCTTCAACAATCATTAACATATTTTTAACCAGTGATTTACACCTTAAGTTTTATCAGAATTGGTCGAGAAACGCTTTTAGGAGTTTTGCAGTTTTTATATGTATTGATACTTTTTATCAAATAAAAATTATGAAATCCCAATAAGCTCCAGGGTTTATAATTTTTTTCAGTGGTAAGCCTTAAAAAGATTAGCCTTCTTAAGGATTCTCGGGTGGATTTTCCTCATTATCATTATTGAAGTTCAAGAGGCCCATTCTTTTAGCTCGTTTTTCCCAGTTCTTACGCGCTAGTAACTGCATATCTTCAATATGATCACTCTCGTCCATGATCTCCAATCCGATAAGGGTTTCTATAATATCCTCCATAGTAACAAGCCCCACCGTATTCCCATATTCATCAACCACCATGGTTATATGGGTCTTATTTCTGATCAATGTTTCAAATAGATCAGGAATAGGAGTTTCAGAAGGAGTGACCAGAATTTCCCGCCTAAGCATTTTTAGGGGTTCAGGACCCTTTTCGTCCACCATTTGCTCCAGGACATCGTCTTTCATAATAAATCCCGTCAGGTTGTTCGGACTATCCTTATAAACAGGAATTCGGGAAAATCGCAGATTTTTATTATTGCGATAAAATTCCTCAATACTAACTTCTTCATTTTCGATCATTGCAACAGAAAACGGAGTCATCACATCTCTGGCCTTAACCGATTTAAAGATCAAAAGATTTTTGATCATTGTGGTTTCATTCTCCTCAAATACCCCTTCTTCACCGGCGGCATCAGTAATTGCCATAAATTCTTCTCTACTCATGGTATTCACACGAGCCGATTTTCCGATAAGTTTTGTGGTTAGCATCATCAGCCAGAGGATCCCGGTATACTTCAGAGGAAAAATTAATATATTCAAAGTAGTAGCCGTAAATCCACCTAACTTTTGCCAATAAGTTGCTCCAATGGTTTTAGGTATAATTTCAGAAAGTATAAGGATAGCCAAAGTCATTATTGCTGAAACTATCATAACAGCGTTTGTCCCGTCCCCAAAAGTTTTTTCGGCCTGAACTCCTACCAGGATGGCCCCCACTGTGTGAGCAATAGTATTGACCGTTAGGATAGCAATTAATGGTCGATCGATATCTTTTTTAAAATTAGCAAGGGTATCTGCATATTCTTTGCCGTCCTGCTTCTTCATTTTTATAAAAGATGGGGTGAAACTTAATAAGGCTGCCTCCAGAATAGAACATAGAAAAGAGAAGAAAATAGATATTCCAGCATAAAAAAATAATAAGCCCATTTATTATAATTGGTTTAATAAAGACCAAAAATAGGGCATTAAACTTGATTATTGAAAAATTCTTAAGTGTTAATTTTTAGGGGACTAAAATAAACGCATTGAGTTTCTTTGTATTTTTATAAAAAATTCAGGCTTTGGTTTTTCTTAGCTTATTTCATGTGCTTTTGTCCACCCTTACCGGGGTAATTAACCCGGTCCAACAGGATATTTTACTTGCTGAAGAATGGGAGAAAACCATAAATTTTCAGGAAGAAGAGAATCCTTTCCGGGGCTATTTTGAACCATCAACGTATTATTCCGGATTTTCCGGTACATCTTCGATACATTCCGGCGGGGCTTATTTTAAAAGATTCGAACCAGTTCTTAACCCTGAATTCTGCCAGTTACCTGGCCGGAATCTTTATCTGCGTTTACCTGATCTTAGAAAAAGCGCTTTTATACAACTATATCCATTTCATTTTTTTGGTTGATTTTCTCTGTAATTCTTTCAAAAATATACAGTTAAAATATTTTAAAACTAAAAAATAAAAAAAATGGATACAGCTTCAACCCTTATAGGGCTAAGCCTTTTGGTGATATTCCTGGGCCCTATATTTTACTTGATTCTAATTGAAAACAGAAAAAACATTGTCGGTCGACAAGCTTTATTAAGAATCGCCGATGCTAATGCTCTTCAACCTAAAGAAATTGAAGTGAATACTTCGGTGTACCTTGGATTAGATGCTCGAAAGAAAAAACTGATTTATATTAATTATACCAATAAAAATGAATTTAAGGTCATTGACCTTAATATTGTTTCTAATGTAAATCTAGAGACCAAAGATTTCCCGGAAAAACCGGGGAAGATAAATTTTATAAGCTTAAAATTTACTGGAAAATCAAAATCTGAAGGAAACTCCGAATTGGTTTTTTACGATGAGTACGGCGAAAATGGTGATGATGCA
Source organism: Salegentibacter sp. (assembly GCF_041642575.1). Classification (NCBI taxonomy): domain Bacteria; kingdom Pseudomonadati; phylum Bacteroidota; class Flavobacteriia; order Flavobacteriales; family Flavobacteriaceae; genus Salegentibacter; species Salegentibacter sp. The sequence goes on from NZ_JBEPWD010000059.1 coordinate 13,200, forward strand.
GAGGTACAATATAATCTGGCCAGGAAATGGCAGAAATTCATAGAAAATTGTTTGAAAAATTAAGCTGATGTTAGGTAACAAAACAGTTTTACATGAGGAAAATAGTTATTTATGGATATAAATTAAATTTCCTAAAAAAACAAAACCCCTTGATTTCTCAAGGGGTTCCAGCGTTATGGAAGCTATCCAGTGTGACCCCGGCAGGATTCAAACCTGCAACCCTCAGAGCCGAAATCTGATGCG